>JAAZXX010000242.1:0-2724 GCA_014239995.1 Verrucomicrobiia bacterium | reverse complement strand
CTTCAACCCGATATAAAAGGGACATCCACAGCGAGCCCCTCCCTGCGATGATTTCCGTGTTGCAAAAATTCGCCTCAGACACGCGTTCGATTTTAATGATGGTCGCTGGGGTGATCTTTTTTTACATAGGTGTTTTGATTCCCATGGACCGCAAGGTGCAGTCCATGAACCGCCCTCTTGAAAGTGCATGGGAACGCCTGAGAACCTCCGTGAGCACCCATCGTATGGCTGGGGTTACTGGGCTGCGTGGCATTGACCAGTTGGCATCCGGAATGGAATCGACCCTGCTGAACTTTACCAATGCCGAGGCTGAACTCATCAGTCGCATTCTTCTAGCCGATGTTGATCAGGAACACGTGAAGCAACCATTTCAGTTGGTAGAATATGAAAATGCCATCGTGGCGTTGAAGGAACAAATTTCAAGGGAGTGTCAGGCGCAAGAGGTGACGCTTGGGGAAACCGTTCACCAAGGTTTTCCAAGACACGACGTGTCCCTGGCATCCCCTAGTTTGTTGTGGGCAGATTTGGCTTTCACCAGAGACCTCCTGTCCCTCTCCATCGCAACGGGAGTTGGATCGATCAAGGAATTTGAAACCCTGACGTCCGCAGCCGTCAGTCAGCAGAGCACGAACGAACACCAGAGACTCCATCGGTCCCGTTTCAGCCTTCGGCTCATGGGGGACATGGACGCGGTTAACCGGTTCCTCAATGCACTTCCATTGAGAGGAATGGAGGCAAAGGAACAGGGATTGCCATGTGTTCGCCCCGAAAGACCAGCTCTGTATGCGGAACGCATACTGCTTCAGAAAGGTATGCCACAGGCGATGAATCTGGTTGACCTGAAGCTGGTAATCAATGGATTTATTTATCATCAGGGAATGTGGGGGAATACCCATGAATAGTACCACCTTTTCCATGTCCTCGCCGTGGGGGAGACACCGATGGATATCCATTACTGTGGTGGTAGTTGGTTTGGTGGTGGCTGTTCTTGCAGGCCTGCGTCTTGGGGGAGATCTCCCGGCACTGCCCCCAATCACCCCCTCCGCTCAACAAACACAGAAGCACCCCTTTGATGCATTACTCCTTCGTCCAGCCATAGCCCGGCAGGATGCCGAGCCGAGCATGATGAATGAGTCAAATCCATTTTATACTGATTTTTTCAAACCCCCTCCCCAGCCCTCACCGGCTCCACCACCTCCCAAGCCAACCATGAAGGAAGTGGAGGTTTTGTTTCAGGGCTGGTTTGAGAGTTCCAGCAAGGAAGTGGAGGCTTTTGTCTCGGTGGGAGGAAAAAGGCAGATTGGATCCGTTGACTCCGCCCTTGGTGATGATTTGTTGTTGCTCGAAATTCATCCTGATTATATCAGGGTGCAGAGCCAGGATGAGAAGGAACATGAAATTCCCTTCAACAAGGTCGTTAAATTGAACATACCGCTTCAGTAATGCAAACACATGCTGCCATCAACCCGCACACCGATGTGGGTGATATTCTTTTTGCCAGGGGTATCTTGACGGAAGATGCACTGAGTGCGGTAAGACAATTTCAACAGGATGACAAGTCCTCCTGTGCGGGGATCATCCTTGAGAAAGGGTTTGCAACAGAGGCACAGACACTTCAGGCCCTTGCCGAATGCGAACATCTGGAATACATCGATCTGGACTTGGTTGAACCCGATGAAAAGCTTCTCCAGACAGTTCCTGTGAAACTGGTTTATCACTATCAAACTCTTCCTGTAAGACTCGAGGGTGACCAGTTGACACTTGCGTTTGGCGATTTACCAAGTGCGATTGAATTGGGTAACCTCCGGTTGGTATTAGGTAAACGGATCCAGGTTGCATTGGCAAAGCCCAGCAGGATCAAGGCCTTGATTCAGCGATGTCTTGGTTTGGGTGCGGACACCGTGGAACAGTTGCGTTCGCAACGACAAATGCCGGAGCTTGATCAGGAAATTGTATACGACATCGGTCACGGCAAGGACTCCAGGATCAAAGAGGGCGCCATTTCCCGTTTGGTGGATCAGATTCTGGACGAGGCTCTCAGGATGCAAGCTACCGATGTCCACATTGAACCGTTCAGGGAAGCTATTCGACTCCGATATCGTATTGATGGCATTCTTCAAAAAGTTCCTGTACCCGAACAATTAAAGCGACTTTATGGTGCGATTGTTTCACGTCTCAAGGTGATGGCAGATCTCAATATTGCCGAAAAACGCTTGCCTCATGACGGTCGCATCACCATGCGTACTCGAGGAGAAACCTTTGACCTACGTGTGTCTGTGATTCCAACCAAGCACGGGGAAACCATATGCCTGCGTATTCTAGGCAGGGACAGCCTTTTTTTGAACATGCGCCGTTTGGGAATGGATAAGGGACAGGAGAAGCTCTTTTCCGAGATGGTTCAATTGCCTCAGGGTTTGATCCTGCTTACAGGCCCTACCGGGAGCGGGAAGACCACCAGCCTTTACGCTGCATTGGCTCAGGCCAATGATGATGGGCGAAAGATCATCACCATCGAAGACCCGGTTGAATACCAAATGGATGGAATCTCTCAGATCCAGACGCGTGGGGACATTGGTCTGAACTTTGCCAGCGGATTACGATCCATACTTCGACATGATCCCGATGTAGTCCTTGTGGGTGAAATCCGGGATCAGGATACGGCTCAAACGGCTTTAAGGGCCGCACAAACTGGTCATTTGGTCTTATCGACTCTGCATGCTAACG
>JAAZXX010000241.1:3978-6045 GCA_014239995.1 Verrucomicrobiia bacterium | reverse complement strand
AACTCCCATTGCCGCAAAGTCATTCCTGATACTCTTGGCGAGTTCACCACTAAAGTCGCATGGCGTGTTGAGTAGAAGAATATTTCCTAATCGGATCCCTCCCAAATAGCTTACACCTGGATTCGGAATCAGTTTTTGCCCCAGCCATGGTCTCAGTCTCAGATGCGATGTGAGACGTAGATGCAACTCGGGAAGCTGTATTTGAAGCCAACCCAAACGCAGGATGGAGACTGTATCAAAAACAGCGTGCTCCAGTTGATTTATCGTTACACTAGCCAGCGCATCGGCCATATGATCTACCGCCTGGTGATCTTTGGATGTCACGTTCGGCGCATGACTGCCCATTCCCCCCGCAAGAAACATGGCAAAACCGCCTGTGGTTTGCTCCACCTTCTGCTCCCAATGGCCTGGATAATCGCCACAAAATTGCATGGAATCAGCGCCCATGACCGTGGCATGGGCGCTATATGCCCCAAGGGTGACAACAGGCGCTCCTTCAGGTTTGAGAAAAATGGATTGAAGCATGGGATCCAGTTCCCCCTTGTTTCCCACCAGTCTGTTGCGAGTCCATGTCGGTATGGGGTTTTCCGCATATGCCACACGTGCGTTTCTGAGTGATTGACGTGCATTTTCCAATACTTCAAAAACACGGGTTTTAAGCCACGCATTAAGTCCTGGTTGATGAGGTCCGGCGAAGATTTCCCCAACCAGGCCCTTTGCCCACCCGCCCAGCGAGGAGTGGGTATGTGTGGCAGAGAAATGAAAATGCTCAGAAGGAAGATTAAACCGTGCTTTGGCTTCCATGCGGAAAGCCTGGACCATGTCATCAGGTGGAATCAATAAGTCCATGGAGATAATGGCTCCTTCAAGATCCCCACTTTTCATCCATAGTGCCTTGATATAGAGAGGTTCGAGTACACCCTCGGCAGGTGCACCCTTACGTGCCCCGTAACCGGCCAATGTGATTTCTGGAAAACCAGTTTGCGCGTCTCCTTGGCCATGCATTTCTAACATGGGTGTGATGGAAAGCCTCGCCGTGCCAATCTGCAGTTCGGTGGTGGCGAGAGGCATGGAATCCTTACTTCGTTCAAGAGATTCCAGTGACTGCCTGTAATAATCGGATGACATGTAGGGGGTGTCATCCATGGTTGTGAGGAACAGTGGAAAAAGAGCCACCCCAAAGATGCCAATAGCAAGAGACCACCTGCCCGCTGTCCGTCGATTGCTGCGCGTCTTGTTCATTTGGTCCTTGGTTTAAACCAGCTGGAAACTTATGCAAGTATTGTTCTCATCATGGAATGGCAACATTCCAATGGATCTATCGTTTGGGTTCTGTTCTACTCCCCGCAATGCTTTGCACTGGAGAAAGGTCATGAAACGACTGTTTCGTTTCTGGTATGTCAATTTCCTTATTTTTGGAGGAATTGCCACCACCGTGGGTGCGACCCTTCCCATGGTGATACGGCATTTTGAATGGAGTTACTTGGCAGCGGGAGGGATGTTTGCAGGAAGTGCCGTGGGTTACTTTGGAGCGACATTTGTAACGGGTCTGATCCTGCCAAGATGCGGTGTCAGGCGTGTGATGATGTCTGGATGGCTGTTGCAGGCATTGGGGCTTGGCTTTTTTGGAATGCAGGAATCCCAGGCCTTGAATTTCCTTTTATTTGTTTTGCTTGGTCTGGGGCAGGGAGCTGTGGAGGTTTCCACTAATGTCGGAGTGGTGAATCTGGAAGCTCCTGGTAAAAGTCGCTTGATGAATCTGGTGCATTCGGCCTTCACCATCGGAGCCATGGCGGCTCCCTTCATGGCTGGTATGCTTGAGTGGTTTCAGGTTTCCTGGCGGTTCGTTTATGCAGGTATGGCTCTTTCAGCCATGACGATGCTCGCATGGTCTTTCGGGCAAGCAAGCATGCTAAAATACTCCCTTTCTGAGCAAGTTATTCCGGTGAAATCTGAGGCTTCCAACGGAATTTTTCGTGATCCTTTGTTGCTTCTCATGGCATCCGTTATCTTTTTTTACGTGGGTGCCGAGATTGGCATCTCCAACTGGATAGCGGAGTATTTTGT
>JAAZXX010000241.1:0-3968 GCA_014239995.1 Verrucomicrobiia bacterium | reverse complement strand
TTTTGTTACCATGCATCATTGTTCACCAGCCGTGGGAGCGATGATGGTTGCCTTGTTCTGGGCGGGTATTTTTATTGGACGGATGGTAATGGGAACCGGTTACGCGGGCAATCGCTTGGGCAGGAATCTTGTCTTTTGTTCCCTTCTGTCCGTGCTTACCTTGGCTCTAGCGCTTAGGAGCAATCAAGCTTGGTCTGCCGGTTTCTTTTTTCTGATCACGGGGGTAGGTTACTCGATTGTATACCCCTGTGTGATGTCACTTGTCGGTATTCTTTTTCCTGATGACAAGAGCCAGGCAATTGGGTTGGTCTCCACCAGTGGAGGTCTGGGTGTGTTTTTGTTCCCATTTGCCATGTCTGGCGTAGCGGAACGTTTTGGCCTGGATAATGGATTTCAGTTTTATCTACTTCTGACCATCCTGATGAGTCTTTGCGCCCTTTTTACCGTTTGGCTGATACAGAAAAGAAATGACAATGCTCATGCGTATCCAGATGACTGATATCGTCTTGATTCCAAAGAACATTGGCGGCGTGGTTTGATGTGCCCTGTTTCTGGAAGGAAGTGGTTATTATCTTATGATTACAGGACTCGCAGAAGGCGCTCCATCATTGCATGACCGCCTTCTCCATGCTTTTTCCATTCATTTCATAAATGCCGACCAAGTAACCATTTTCGAGCACTTCCCCCACCTTTAAAGTTCCAAAAACAGTGACTGGCTCATCCATGATGGGTTTGACGCCTTCTTCCTGCATACGGACGCTCACCCACTCATTGATTTTGGGAACCGTTCCATAACAGCACATCGATTGATCACGCATGATGAGCATTTCGGTGACAAGACCTTTTTCAACCTTGAGTGGAAGCATGAAGCCCTTGAGTGAAACTTCCTTCAGGTTGAGCCCCAATATTTTTTCAGGTATTTGGTTCTCGTAGACCTTCCCGTCTTCGTCCGCAATGGGTTCTACCATATCTTCTGGCATGCGGTATTCAAAGGAGGCTAATCTCTCAAAACTTACCGAAAGGTATTTAGGTGTATCGGAGCTTTCGGTCTGCTCTGAGGCGCTTGGTTGTGGGGTGGATTGTTCATCTGGGGATACTTCCTTTAAAAGCTCAAGCCTTCTTTCCGGCTGGGAAGCGCTGATAGGCTCTTGTATGACCTGTGACGATGTTGAATCGGTCTCCGGTTCAAGCGACGTGGTTGGTTTTATCTTGGATCCAATGGTAACACTGTCTCCTTCCAGTAAGGGAGCGTCCTGAGGTTTCAGGGGCACAATGGGGGAACCCTCGATACGTTCCCCTTCGGTGATTTGCGCGGTTTGCTGATTCTCTGAAGGTGACGACTTTGAGCATCCAATGGCTGCGCATGTCAGAGAAATCAGTAAAGTCCATTTGAAACCATGGTTGAAAGAACGTTTCCACTTCACGGTATCTACTCCTGGGTTGGTCTTCATTCTACAAATCCTAGTTGCCTTCATTACCCTCCGGGTAGCGGACAGGTATGTTTCTGAAATATTGTCCCTCAATATGGATCTCCTGAAGGATTCCTTCAAATTTATTCTGGTTCGGAAGGCTTTCCAGGGGTGCATGAAATTCCGAACTGTTCCCGATGGTTTCTCCTGTTGAGCGATTTGCAATGGCTGAAAAAGTCCAGATATATTTGCTTTCCTTCCCCTCGAGTGGGATGTTCACTTCAAAGGTTTCCTGGGAAATCCTGACGAATGTTTCCATGTGCCCATCAAATATGTAGCATCGCATGATTCCAATATCTTCATCCTTTACCCATTCCATGTGGTAAAGTTCGTCTCCCAATTGGATAGGGGTACCACCGTGGGGGGGGGCGTGGTGGTGAGCATGATTTCCGTGATGTTGAGCCTGTTCCAGGTTGGAATGAGTTTGACCGTCACATCCGGTCACTGCCAGGGACAATGGCAGCATGGCGTATGTCGCCAATTGAAAGAATAACTTCATGAGGTGGGGATCAGGTGATCAGCAACGTGGGTTCGATAAGCTTTGATGGCTGGAATACACCCAGTGATGGCCCCCAAGGCAACCATGCACAATGGTGTCCAGACCAGTGCAGGATGCCAGGTCCAAAGATCAAGGACGACTCCTGTCTGGAGCTGGATAACCCGGGCAGCGGTGGTGAAAATGATGGCATATAGAGCAAAACCAACAAACATCCCAAGCAGGGAGATGAGCGTGGATTCCAGGACGATGGAGCCGAAAATAACCCTTCGACGCGCCCCCAATGCCCTTAGAATGGCGATATCGCGTTTGCGTTCGTTCATGGAGTTGTAAATCCCGGTCAAGACGGATCCAGCTGCTACCACGGCCACCAGGATTGCTACGATTTCAAGTACACGATCGAACCAACTGATCTTATCAAACAACAGGGCCATGATGCGTTGAATAGGCCAGGCAAATGTCAATCGGTTGCCTTGCTTGTTGTACATCATGTCCAAACGGAAACCTGCCTGGGGGTTACGCAGTTTTACAAGCACAGCGCTGATATCCGTTGCGGCCTTTGGGTCGTGACCACTCATGAGTTGAAGTCCAGTGATGGGAATCCAGATGACTTGGTCTGCTGGTGTATTGGTGGGTTCGAGCACTCCTACGACGACGTAAGTTTCAGCGTGTTGTTTTTTCTCGTCGAAAAGGAGACCGTGATAGGGGTGAAAAGTATCTCCGGGCTTCAGTTTTAACCTTGTGGCCGCAAATGAACCTACGACTGCTTCACGTCTGTCTGGGGCCATTAAACGTCCTCCAGGTTTCAACGTATAGGCATTCCCCTCGCTGAATTGTGTCTCTGTAAAAAGCTCAGGCAGCACTCCGACCAGCCGATATCCTCTGTAATTATCGCCTACAGCGATGGGGATGGCATGTGCGACGCCTGGATGTTCCTGGATTTCTAGATAATCCTCCCAGGCAAGGTTGCCTGGTGAAGCCTCCAGATGAAAAATGGCATTTAAGACGAGTTGGAGCTTGGAGGATCTCGCGCCCAGTACTGCATCAAATCCAGCATCAACGCCCGTGAATGTCGCGTTTGACTGGTCCTTGATAACCCACACTGAGAGGATGAGCCCCGCTGCCAATGCAATGGAAAGAGAGGTGATCACCGTGGAGAGGAGATGCTGACGCAGGCTCCTGAAGACCATGCTGAGGATAGTCATGCCTTTGCCTCTCCAGTATTCGCCTTGTTGAAATTCGAAAAATCGTGGCATGCGCCAAAGGCTTTGAGGATCATTTGGTCGTGACTCACCAGTAGCAGTGCCGCCTCGTTTTCACGGCATGTGGCTCGTATCAACGCCAGAGCTTCTGCAGCGTGTTTCGTATCGAGGTTGCCGGTGGGTTCATCCGCCAAGACCAAGGACGGGCGGTTAGCCAGCGCTCGAGCCACGGCAATCCTTTGTTGTTGTCCAGTGGAAAGTTGACGTGGGTAATAGTCCCTGCAGTGCTCCATGCCCACACGCTTCAAGAGTTGTAAAGCATAGGGACGGTCAACGCCAGGGCCGAAGGACATGCCCAGCAGGACATTCTCCAGACAGGTATAACCCTGCAGCAAGTTGAACGTTTGAAAGATATAGCCTATGTGGTTCGCCCGCAGTTGATCACGCATGGGTTCCGGCATACCCTGTACATCCCGTTCATTCAGAAGAACACTCCCCGTATCAGCTGGGAGAATACCTGCGACCACGTGCAGAAAAGTTGTTTTACCGGAACCACTTTCCCCGGATAATGCCACCTGTTGTCCAGCTTGCATGGAGAAGCTTGGCACATCCAACACAAGCTGTTCATGGCCGCTTGGTGTCAGGTACTTCTTTTTGAGTTGAATAATCTCCAGTAAAGGCATCAGAGTATTTACTTTCACACTATTCAAGTTGCGTGTCTAAGGCAATGGTGAATGAAAAGTTGAACCGAAAAATATGCTTCAATAAAGTGCTTGTCTCGGGAGCGTGGGGACTCTTTAT
>JAAZXX010000240.1 GCA_014239995.1 Verrucomicrobiia bacterium | reverse complement strand
TTCATCAAGGCCGAAACCGTTGCGTACTCGGATCTGACGGAATGCGGCTCGGTGGCCATTGCCAGAGAAAAGGGTCTCTACCGCATGGAAGGTAAAGACTATGTGGTTCAGGATGGGGATGTGATACTTTTCAAATTCAATGTCTGATTTGCTTGAGTCTTGGATGAGCTTCTAGACTTCAAGTATTTTCAACTTCAATAGTTTAACATGCGGGCCTCTTGCGATGCATCAATTTCCAACGACGAAACCTCGATCCTTAGTGGCCACAAGTGAAGCCTGAGCTAGATTCCTCGTATTGGAATGGGTTCACTTTCTACGACATTCAAGGCCAATTCAACCTCGAGTGGGAACAGAAACTCCGCCAAGAGATTCTTCTTACCGACAGGTATCAGGCAGTCTCGCTTACAAAAACCTCAGGAGCAGTCATCTTCCCTTTTACTTCTGGCATCTGCTTGTCTTGAGTTTTAATACAAAATTCTTTTCTGTTTCCCGTTTTTTTTATCCGACCTTTTATAAGCCTTGCTGGCACGATGGAACCCGTAGCGCGTCCCAGCCGTTTTAAATACTTTAGGCAGGACAGAAGAATCGAATCCCAAAGTATTTCAGGATCTACTCCGTGAGTCGCGGAGTATTTGGTGGAATTGGTTAATCACACTCCAGAAGGAGAGTTTGACCAAGTAGATTGTTCGTCATATCGTGTTGAAGTAATGGTGAAAACCTTCCTGATGCATGCGTGAATCATGGATCAAAAAAAGGTCCGTAGAGTAGAGGTAAGACCTAAGTTTGTCCCAATCTGACCTGTGGACATACGGCTGACATGGACTTGGGGTGGCTTTTCTGTTTCAGAGAAGCGGCATTCCATGCACAGGTTCCTTGTCCAACCGATTACAACGTTTCTTCTCCATGTCCACCATCTCCACAGGGGAAACACCATAAAAAGCCTGAACCTCACTGATGAAATGCGTGTATCGTTTGAATCCGAGAAAAACTGAAATGTGCTTGAGTGGAAAGCCCTCACGCAACAAGTAACGCGCCCGTACCATGCGTTGCTCCCTGAGCCAAGCCTTGGGACTGATCCCCAAGGTTTCGTAGAACATACGTTCAAGATGGCGCGCGGAAACCCCAAGAAGGGCCGAGAGGCTGTTCACCTTGTAGGAACAGCGAAAGGCCATTTCGACAACGCTGACTGGATCATGAAACCGCCGAGCTGAGTCAAAAACTACCTTTCCATTTTGAACAAGAATCATGGTTTACAACAAAAATATGATCTAACAGTCGTTCAGTTAAAGTGGAAAAGCAACGGCAAACAGCTCCTAAAATGCGACATTTCTGCTAAAAATGGCGTGAATTCTAGAAATTCCTTGCCCATGAAGTTAACAAAAAGACTCGGTAATACCATCTGAGAACAAGAAATAAACCTCTATACGAGTGGCGGTTTTTCAATTTAAGGGTATGTTGTAAGGTTGGGAAATAGAGGGAATGACTCTCAAAGAACGCAGTTAGAGTCCCAAAACCCCTTGAACAAGGGGCCCAGGAAACCTTTTTTGGTGCATGAGTCTGGGCAGGGATTTGATTAAGAATCAACGGTCAGGGCGAGCTTTTTTATTTCTCCAGCGATGGTCGAACCGTTCACCATGGAAGAGATACAGCAGGCCCATTTTGAAGAACAAAGCATCATCCTTTGCGTCAACAGCCAAGGTCATGAACTGCGGGCAACGCCGGTCCGGTTGATGCGACACTTGGTCGTCTTCGAGGTTTACAATCCCTTCAGCATCCTTCAGCTCTCCGAGGTGCTCCAGGAATTTCAGATCATCATCAACCAGCGTGTGGTTTACTCCGGGCGGGCTGTCGTCAGCAACCTTGTCAATACAGGGATATTCCTTGTTTGTGAGGCATCACTGGAGGAGGGGTGGCTTGACGTTGACTTGACCCGCCCGCTGAGGGAAACGGGTGTTCTCAAGTCGGAATTTGATCATTTCATCACCGAGTACAAAAAGCATGATGTGGTGATGCCCGCTTTCAAGTTGGTCGTCGCTGACATCCAAAGTTTCCTGATCGAGCTGAGACGGTGGCTTGAGCAACTTGAGTTTGCAGTCCGATCCAATCCATCCGGAGAACGACATGATCAGGAAGTCGCAATCATCAATCAGGTGATGGATCCGGTGTTACCCATGTTGAACGAACATTTCATACGCTTTGAATCAGTGGCGGATTCCGTTGAACAGGCACTGCAACCGATGCATCGCTCCTATGTCAAACGGCAATTGCATCCAATCGTACTTTGTGCACCATTCAGCTGGCGCACCTACACCAAACCACTTGGATACGCTGGGGACTATGAAATGGTGAACATGATGGCCCGTGCACCCTACGAGGGAAGTTCGTTGTTTGCCAAAATCCTGAATACCTTTTTCCTGAAGACACCTCCCGTTGTGGCACACCGGAATCGCATTCAGTATTTGAAGGAAAACCTGACGAGGGAAATTTGGACGATTGCAAAACAGGGTCGTAAGGCAAGGATTTTTAATCTGGGATGCGGCCCGGCCATTGAACTCCAGCAGCTGCTGGAGAATGAGGTGGCAGACCATGCCGAAATTTTATTGTTGGATTTTAACGAGGAGACCCTGCGGAGTGTTCAACAGATTTTCGGCGATCTGGTCAAGCAGCATGAGCGGACAACTGAAATCAGAACGCAGTTGAAGTCCGTGCATCAGATCCTCAAGGAAGCAGGAAAAGCAGCATCCATATTCGCTCACGATCAGTATGACGTGGTCTATTGTGCAGGGCTCTTCGATTATCTCTCGGACCGCATTTGCAAGAGACTGACAAGGATTTTTTATGATATTCTGGCACCTGGAGGTTTAATGATCACAACGAATGTCCACTCCGATAATCCATCGCGCCACTGGATGGAGTTTGTCGTGGATTGGCATTTGGTCTACCGTGACGATCGCTCGTTCCTTGAACTCACACCCCACCAGGTGCCAAAGGAATGCGTGAAACTTGAGCATGATTCAACCGGCGTGAATGTATTCAATGCCACGCGCAAACCGCAATGAAGCTGCCGTATCTCGTTCACCTGACACCCGAGATGCAACGTGCTCAGGTGGAGTATGAGCTACCGCTCAAGATTCAGAATTATCGCATTGCCTGCATTCTGGGTATTGTCTTCATGCCTTTTGGAGCGCTTCTTGACTATTTTATCTACCCTGCCTATCTGGAGTTTTTTTTCTGGTTGCGACTCGAGTGTTCAGTCCTTCTGGGTATGATCTTGTGGCTTCTGGGTATGCCCTTTGGCAGAAAATACCATCGGCCGCTCGGGATGATTGAAGTCATCTTGCCTATTTTTTTCATCGCATGGATGATTTATGAGACTGAAGGCGTGAAATCCGGTTACTATGCCGGTATCAACATTGTGCTGGTTGGGGTAGGATTCCTCATGCGATGGGGTTTTGCAGACAGCACGCGCATGGTGCTGATCGCCATTTTTATCTACCTTGGGGCATGTCTACTGAGCCCGTGGGGTCCATCCGCTCTGGAGGAAAAAAAAGATCTCGTCAACTCCCTCTACTTTATCACGCTCACAGGCATCTTCAGTATCACAGGTAACTACCTCTACAACCTGATCCGCACAAGGGAATTTGCACTGCGATGGGAACTGGATGTCAATCGCCGCCAGTTGGAATCCAATAATCGCAAACTAAAGGAACTGGATCGCGTCAAAAACCGTTTTTTCGCCAATATAAGTCATGAACTGCGCACGCCGCTGACACTGCTGCTGACACCCCTGGAATCCCTCATCACAAAAGGTCATCAACGGTTCCCTCCGGAAGTCATGGAGACACTGCATTCCATGCAGGCAAATGGCATGCGGCTATTAAAACTGATCAATGATCTGCTGGAGCTTGTACGCCTTGAGTCTGGCCGCATGAAGGTCATGATCAAACCATTGCACCTGGAACCTTACCTCAAGGGAATCGTTTCTTCTGTCAGTAAAGCGGCTTCTGACCGAGGGATTCGCGTCGAGACTCACGTGCAGCATCCATCTCTGACCATCCATACTGACCGTGATAAACTGGAAAAAGTACTGCTGAACCTCATCTTTAACGCCATTAAATTCACGAGTCCCGGGGGTTCTATCCGGATATCTGCCATTGAAGAGGATCATTGGCTTTCCCTTCAAATTGAGGACACCGGGATAGGGATTCCAGAGGAAAGCCTCAAGTTCATCTTCGATCGATTCTGGCAGGTCGACAATTCAAGCAAGCGCAAACATCAAGGCGTCGGTATCGGGCTGGCCCTGGTGAAAGAATTTGTAGAATTACTCAAGGGAGATATTAGTGTTGAAAGCTCCGAGGGCAAAGGCACACGATTCCTGATGAGGATGCCACTGGCTTTTCCAAAACCTTCCCCTCAAGACAATGACACAGGTGTTACGGTTACCTTTGCCAAAGATGAATCCGATGACCCGGCCAGACCGAACCACGACAACCAAGTTCCAAGGGAGGGCCTTTCATGTGATGCAGAGCCCGTATCCGATGAAAAAGGGAGGGCCATGGAAAAAGACGATCAAACCTGGTTGGCCAACCTCTATCGCCGCGCTGAGTTGTTGCCAGCAGCTTCCCTGGAACCTCCGCGTATTGGAACCGATCTGCCATTGCAACGCCAGAATCGACCCCTGCTGCTCATAGCCGACGATGAACCAGATATGCTCAAATTCCTGCTGAGCCAACTGGCCGACCATTACGAGGTGCTGGAGGCCAATGATGGTCAGGAGGCCATTGAAAAGGCCCGACAATTCCTGCCTGATGTGATCGTATTGGACATGATGATGCCGGAAAAGGACGGTCTCCAGGTGTGTCAAGCACTCCGATCAAACACCTCCACTGAAAATATCCCGATCATCCTTCTCACTGCGAGAGCAGATGAAGCCGTCAAGCTGTCAGCTTTGCAGGCCGGTGCAAGTGACTTTCTGACCAAGCCCTTTTCGCTGGCTGAGATTCATGTTCGTTTGAAAAACCTCTCCGATGCATACCGTTACCAAAGGACGCTTGCGCGACAGAAGCAGAAACTAGAGGCCACACTGGATCAGTTGGCCGAAACAGAAACCCAGCTTGTTCAGTCCGAAAAAATGGCGTCCCTTGGTAAAATGAGCGCCGGGATACTCCACGAAATCAACAATCCCCTGAACTTTGCAAAAACGGGCGCCTACACCCTGCGCGCCTTTTCAGTACAACTCCCGAAGCAGGAGCAAGAGGATTATAATGAGATTGTCCGCGACGTGGAGGAAGGCATCACCAGGGTTTCACAAATCGTCCAGGACCTTCGAGGCTTCAGTCACCCGAATGCTGAGAAGCTGCACGAGGTTTTCCTGGAAACGGTGGTTTCAAAATCGCTGCGCCTTGTCAGCAATGAAGTGAAACACTTCGAGGTAAAAACTGAACTGGATGCTGACTTGGCCATCATGGGGAACGAAAACCAGGTCATCCAACTCCTTGTAAACCTCCTTCATAACGCCTCTGACTCATTGGATGCCAAGGACTTTTGTGAATCCAGTGTAAAACCATGCATTACCATACTTGGCGAAGAGAAAGGAGATCGCATCCATTTGCTGATCCGGGACAACGGAACAGGGATCGAGGATTCGCATCTGGTACGGATTTTTGACCCCTTTTATACAACCAAGGATGTGGGCAAGGGAATGGGGCTTGGCTTGAGTATCTGCTACAAGATCATGGAGCACCATCAAGGAACGATTAAAGTGAACACCAAACCGGATCACTTTACCGAATTTGACTTGGAATTTCCCGTGTCGAGCTGCAATCTATAGTTATGCAGTTAAAACCAAGCAATACCCGAAAAAAAGCACCTGATGGAACCTTTGTTTGATTATAAAAAATTCGCCATCCTTTATGTGGATGATGAAGAAAAGTCTCTGAAGTATTTTCAGCGTGCCTTTGGGGGAAAGTTCCGGGTATTTGTTGCCAGTAACGCCAAGGATGGATACCACATTCTTGAAGAGCGCAAGGACGAAATCGGTATCCTTCTCAC
>JAAZXX010000023.1 GCA_014239995.1 Verrucomicrobiia bacterium | reverse complement strand
ATACTTCGGTAGTTGTTCATCCCAGTGTGGAAGGGTATTGGCTCAGGGGTGTTGTGGCATTAAACCGCCGCTGCGGTGGGCTACAAATTGCCAGCATCAGCACCCACTACTAGCACCTGTGTCGTCTCCCTACTGCTCCCCCCGCTAATACTTCCAACTCGAACTCAGTCAGACCTTCGTCGGATGCATGGAGTTCTTCCTGTGTGAAGTCGAAGGCGTTTTTCTTGCCAAGCGCAACCAAGCCAGCACCGCCTCGTACCTTTTCCTGCAAGTCCGTACTGTCGCTGGCTGCTTGACGGAAGTAGGCTGGTGTTTGGTTCATGTGAAACCACCAGGACCATTGCCCGCCTAACGTCAATCCTGTGGACACCACATGGACAGGGTGGGGGGCACTGAATGGTCGCATAATCAGAGGCAATGACGGGTTCTGATGTGGTCTGTCGGTATTTTGGAGCGGATTCTTTTTGCTGATTAGTATACCAGCGGCAATGGGTTCTTAACCCTCTAGGGGGCGAGGGGTGGCTTACCAAAGTGCAAAGAACTCTTCTGACTCCTTCCTTGTGACCAGTGCTTTGTAATGCCTGTGCTGCATGACGGGAGAGTTGCCCAGGTGCAGGGCAGCAGCATCTGACGACTGCAGTCTATTCAGCCAGTGAGAAGCAGCAGTGTTTCTCATAACATTCCTGAGCCAGTCGCTCAGACCTGCTGAGTCTTTGAGGGTATACAATCGTTTCTTTAAGTTCACCTGGGCCCTGATGAGGGAGGAATACTTCTCATGACCAGGAGGAAGTTCCAGGACTCTCCTGGTTCTTGTTTTGGACGTACCAGCACCCACCACCAGACAATCATGCTTGAACCAACCTTGTTGATGACACCAGTTCAAATAGACTCCTTTCTTCTTCCTGGCACTCTCCCCAGGCCACATGGCAGACACAGAGCTCCACCACTGTTTTGTGGAGACCCCTGAGAGGTCTTGCTGGACATTGAGAAACAGGCTGAGACGCGCCAGAACATAGCAAAACTCCTGTATGTACCGATGTGATTTACCAGTATCCTGAAGGTGGGCCAAGAAAAGCCTAATTGAGCTCTCTAATGATTGGTTGCGAGCAAGATAGAGGATTTTTAAGCACCCCACATCTGGGCTACAGAAAGTCCTCCAGACCACATGTCAGAGATGACCTGAAGATCCTGACCAGAGAAATGCATATCCCCTTGTGAGGATTGAAAATGGTGGAGCCGTGGGGAGTCGAACCCCAGACCCCCACAATGCCATTGTGGTGCTCTACCAACTGAGCTACGACCCCACCCGGTCGAGATCGAAAATCTAGGGTCGGAGACGCTTGCTGTCAAGTGCCTACTCGCGGACGGTGTGTTCTTTCAATATGATCGTTGGGAGAGGTTGACGCATCTTCAAACTTTCTGGCCTCCTTGATCACTGACTGGATCAAGGAGGTGTCTGTCTGTGGTTCACATGGGCCATTAAAAAGTCCACACGTTCCAGGGCTGTCGTAACGGTCTCCAGGTCATAGTGAATGGCGCCGCCTTGTTCGGCACCACCCCCATGCCCGGTTAATTCCAATAGAACGTAGCGCTGGTTTTGATCCGGCGCGATGTAAGCCGTGTAGAGGAGTGAGGGCTGGCCTTTGTGCGTGTCTGGATAGTTTTCATTTGGGTCCCCTGGTGTGTTGACTTCAACGCAAAGGACAAATGAGCTTTCCTCTCCCAGCACAAGGTATTTTTCCAGGGTGAAGCCGTGGTTGCGGGTGGCGCCGGTGATCGCATCGACCTGACCTTGGGGATCCACCCCGGAGACCAGGGTGTATCGATGGCGCCAGATGGGGAAGATATCATGACGCGCCGTTGCCTGCCCTCCCCATTGGGGTGTTTCTGTATAGGCCAGTGCAGGGTCCAGATAGAGTGTCTCGATCATGGATCCCGAGGAGGTTTCCGCCCATATGGCAAGCGATGGCGGTGAGATGCTTGATTTGGGCCATTGAATGGTCAAGGAGACCGACACATCACCACCGTCACCTGCATCCCTGGCGATGAGCCTGGATTGACTGTCGATGGATTCAAATCCTGCCAGCGGTGAACTTCGGACAATCGCAGATCGATGTCGCGACTCATAACCCAGTGCGATAAAAGCTTTTGCTGGAGACCAGTCCTGTAACGATCCCATCAGGAGCAACATCCAGGTGCCAGATATGGTCACCAACTGGATTCCAGCTGGTGGGTTCTTTTTTGCGGGCATCAGGGCCTGCTGGAAATACCGGATACGGGTTGCCAGATGGCATCCCACAAGGATCACTGTCACGAACCCGAAGACGATATGGACGCGGGTGGTTGCGAGGTGAAAAGGCTTGAAAAAACTCAAGACACCGGAAATGGCCAGCGTCAGAAAACTGAAAAGTAAACCAAAGTTGATGATACGATGCATGGGACTTGGTGCTGCAGATTCGAAAATGGCGTTTTGGCCCGTCACCAGCCGTGAGCTCAAGCCTCAGGCAGGACACACACTCTCAGATTCCATGCAACACATGGAATGGTTTGAAAGGTATTCAAGGTCGAAAGTAGTTTAGCCAAAGGGTTGCGTGTATCCTATCAGTCCTTGAAGTTCCTTGATGTGCTGACTTCCCACTTCACGCGGAACGAGGCCATATTTCCTGCACAGGGCAGCGGCGTAGCCTGTGGAAATCCCCATCTGGCCGCAGGTGTTCATCACACGTGGTCCCGCAAGGCCGATGTGGGAACAGCTAAAGCACCGGCCAGCCATCATCATGTTAGTGATGTCGCGTGAATACAGGCTTCTGAATGGAAGATAATACGTACCCCCCGTTTTTCGAAATAAGGCCTTGGAAAGAAAATCCTGCTTGGACCCGGTGCGTTTCAACTGGTAGTGAGAATCCACGCTACGGGTTTCCTCCGCAATCGTATCAGGAAAGATGCGGCGTTCGGTCATGTCTTTCATGGTGTATAGGTAATCCCCCATGATACGCCTTGATTCACGTTTCCCGGCGATGTGTGCAACCCACTTGAGCTTAACGGTGGCATTTTTTGGATGTTTCTTGGCGTTGGAAAACGAACCGTAAATGGCCCGCAGAACATGATCCCTTATTTTTTCAGCATCGTGCACCTGGTGCAGCTTGCTGGATGAGTATTCCCAATACCATTCCCCCTTAGTGGCCTGATGTCCATTGGCTACAGGTAGAGCCCACGCCACGTCCGGAAAATCGTGTCGCTTATCGGTGCGCTCCGCATTCCAGAGCACGCTTGAGCCCATCACGCGGTTATCGGCCTGGTCGGGGCTCCAGAGATCTCCATGAGGTTCCCATCCTTCATCAAAATCATGACGCGACTCGCGGCCGTAGCGACACTCTGCTCCACCCCAGAATCCGAGCCAGCCATCGCCAGTGGCGTCAATAAAGGTGGGGGCTCGAAACCTGCGTATGATGCCCGTGCGCACTTCGCGCGCCTCAACACTGGCAATCTTGTCCTCGTCCTTTTCCAGTCCTATGGCGATGTGATGAGCAAAACGATGGACTCCTGAGACGGCTATCGATGTGTCGCGCTTGATCTGGTCTTTTTCTGCTTCCGCATCGCCATTGGGATAATGAACGGTATCAATTTTCTCCAGAATATCGGCTCCTTTGCCATGAATGCCCTCCGTATGAACTCGAATTTCATGACTCGCATTCCCTCCAAAAACCGGGCGATCTTGTATGATGGCTACCTCCAATCCCTGTGAACGTGCCGCCAATGCAGCAGCACAGCCAGCAATACCACCGCCGACAATAACCAGGTCGAAGTTTTCCTCCTGAATCTCCAATTGCCCACGACCGGTAAGGGTATCTTTCCAGGCAGTCAATGCGACCAGATCTTCGTTGGGTAAAGAGGGGGCATCGGCTTGTGTCAAATAAACCGCGTCGCAGCGACCGTCAAAGCCTGTCAGGTCTTCGAGCTCAAGGATCACCTCCCCAGCCTCGGCCATCTCGATGGCCCCACCATCATGCCAGTGCCAGGATTCTCCGTGGGTTCCGAATTCGACTTTCAAGCTTTTCCCATTGACACGGATCCTGAAACGTCCAGGTGCCTGCCAGTCGCCCGGGCACCAGTCACGTGTCCGGCAAAATACTTTCCATGTCCCGGCCTTTGGAAGATTGACTTTAGTGCTGGCATTATCAACGGGTATCCCCATCCCATGAGCCAGTAAATACGAACCTCCCATCTGCTGATAATGCTGGGTATCCAGTTTCCATCCTCCCTCATCTGCAAAGGAACAAGCTTCAGCCAATACACCCGATGTGTCGAAGGTATCTACAGGGGTCCCCAGGGCATAACGTGGCGCCAGAGTAGTCGTGAGGGCAGTCCCTCCCACGATTCGAATAAATGATCTGCGGTTTATGTGCATGGCTTTTTCGAAGGTGTGGTTTCTGTCATCCAGTCGTCAAGGTTTTGTGAATGTTTGCGATTTCCAACGGATTTTCATGGAACAATTGCCGCGTCATCGAGCTGCCTGCCTTTTAGCTGGAATTCCAGATTTTAAGGTCGAACCTTCAGGTGTTTCAACGATGAATGTGTGGACGGTAATTGTTTCCCTTCCCTGAATCAGGTCCTGATCATGCCTAGTCAGAAACGTGTTAAATGTCAATCAACTGCTGTCCATGCCTGTGGTCCCGTTTTTTGGAGTTCCAGAGATCTGTAATTAAAGGGAATTGCATGGGGATCATGGCCTGTCACAACGAAATATAACTGTTTTCGATGTGACAACCATCCACGATGTACCTTATCACAGAATCATATACCCCGGAAGTGGTCCCCTTGGTATCACTTGTTCAAGGGTTGCGTGGGAGAAAGGCCATGGATGTCTGCAGCGAAAAATGACATACACATCCTGCACTGGCTTCTGGAATCATCACCAGGCCGCCAGCGGGAATGATATTGATCCAGCACCCTGTACGACTGGGTGCAAGCGGGATGGGGGCATCGGCTTGACCCTGGGGTCCATTCAGGTTCAGGACCGTGGGGTGGGTTGCTCGAAAAAAAAGGCAGCTGCCACCTGCAGATAAGGTGCCACAGCTATGGCCTGGGCGCGTGAGTGTCCATCGATTGGAATGCGCCGTGACCTGAGGCGAGGATCCATCCGAAAGACCGTAGAGGAAGGGTTCCGCCACGAGCATGTCCCCCATGATGACCGGATGATGCAATTGTTCACCGTGGAAGGTTTGGCCTGCTTTTCCCCTGGCGTGGGATGTTTCCCAGGTCAAAAGGCCGGTCTCCATATGAAAACGTGCCACTTGATATGTGGTATCGTTGGCTTCGTTGAGAAAGGAGCCACATGCGACCAGACTTTCCAGGTTTGCCATCAGGTAGAGGATGTTTTGGCATTTGAGCAGGGATGCAGGGAGTCTATGTTTCCATAAGGGTTTTCCGGATTCAAGTGAGATTGACACAAGATACGCCTCCCCCTCCAGGAGCGTGCTGAGCCTGACACGTCCGGAGGGGTTGTTCCGTGCGCGTTGACTATGACTTTCGACAAAAAAGACTTGAGGTCCGGATACCGTAAAGGTCGAATTGATGAGGTCGCCTTGCCGATACATCCAGGACATCTGTCCTGTTTCCGGATCGAGACGAAACAAGGCCTGGCTGGTTACCAAAGGTTGAGCATTGCGATAATCTGCATCGATCTGCTCATAACCCGGCTGGGTGCGCGATGCCGAGTCTTTCTGGATCGATCCCAGGAGAGCTTCCTCCAAGAGGAGAGTGTAACCCCAATGGTGTGCTTTTGGGGACTTCGGTAAGTGAAATTCCCTCAATAACCGTCCTGAAGAGCTTTCCATCAGCTGACAGGTTTGGTTCACCGCAATCGCAACCCGATCCCTGCACATACTGATGTAGCCAGCGTCATAAGGCATGGAATAGCGTTGAGAGGAAGGTAACTCTCGTTGCCAAAGTTCACTCCCGTTATAGGGGTCGACGGCTATCAGAATGTTTTCTCCGGGAACGATCAGGACTCCATTGTCATAAAGCGGAGCTGGACCACGCAGGTGGCGGTCCACCATCGGGTGTGGACCTGGTCCTCCAAACCACTGAAGCGTCATATCGCTGGTGATCCTTGTATCCCCACTGTGACTGGTGTTTCCTGGGTTTCCGTAGAGTTGTGTCCAGCGTCCCTCTCCTTCGAGCGCTTCCCTGCGATAGATGACCTCTCCTCGCAGTGTCCGGATCTCACCACCGTGAGGTCTCAGAATACGCTTCAATTCTTCCTCCGGGTATGGGGAATGGTTTATGTCTTTGACAATCACAAGATTGGCAAAAAAATCGGTGAATGGGAGGGGGCCAGGAGGTATGTGGTGGGCGACGATCTCGGGTCCATAGAGTCCCAGCTGCAGGTAACGCCTTCGCGTGCGATGTACCTTATCCGAGTCAGGATCCAGGATGACGGTCTTGAAACCGGAACGGCGCTGATACATTCCTATTTCCTTTTCTGCCGGTGCACCAATAAAGACAGTGAATCCTCTCGAGGGTGGCACGTCAGCAATGGGTGCGAGTGGCGAAGTGTCAGCGGGGGAATCATCCAGAGCCGATGCAGCATAGCAAAGAATACTTCCTTGATCCGTGCTCACGATCAGTTTGCCCTTGTTGAAGGCCATTCCCAAGGCCACACCATCCAGTTGTAGACTTGATTCCTTGTTTCCGTTGGTGATGTTGTAGAGGTCGATGCCGCCATTCCGTCCTACTACAATCCTTTCCTGTGACACGAGCATCGACTTACATGCTCCAACCTCAAACTTGAGCCGCACGCACTCCTGGAGTCCTTTCTGAGCTTCCATTAAACGAGCACTGATTGTCAGTAGTGATTTTCTGGCCTCGTGGACAACCTCTTCGTTTTGCTTCTTAGATTTGATTAAGCTTTGGAGTTGACCCCGTTCCGCGTTCAACTGTTTCAATCGAAGATTGTGTTCAAAATGACGTTTGCGATCCAACACGGTCACGTGGGGTTCATCGTAATATATGGATAAGTGCGGGGTCATGACCAGTTGTGATCCCCTGACTTGTACGATGCTTTCCGCAGACTGTGTTTCTGAAATGGTGAGCGATCCGTCATTGCCACGTCCGGAGACGAAGGCCTTTTCACTGAGAACAGAGAAGCTTCCTCCCACGCCAGAAAACCGCTTTTTCAGTGCCCCTGTTTTCAAGTCCAATGCCACCGGATTGCCTCGCCCGGTGGGAACGTAAAGATGGTGCGCGGAACCGAGCAGATAGCCCTGAGGCGAATCTTCCGTGCGTTGTTTCCAGATCACATCTCCCATCCCGGTATCCATGGCGCAGGCGTAGGTGCCCTGCTGTGGAAAAAGACCTGCCGTTGCGTAAACGATGCCTTGAATCACAAGGCATCCCGTTCGGCCAGGCAGAAATCATGCGCCCGTTTCCTGAAATTCGGTGATCTTCCCCAGCAACACGATGTTTCCACAGGAATGATCCGTTCAATGCATCAAGGCAGTATACATTTCCATCGTCACTACCAAAAAAAATACGTTCATCCGACAGGCACGGAGCGTAACGTATGGGACCATCGCTGCAGAAGGACCAGATGATCTGTCCGGTATTCGCATCCAGACAATAGAGGTGATCATCCGAGGAGGATCCAAAGAAGACCCGGTTACTGCCGATGACAGGCTGAAAGGTCGCATCATCTGCGGAGCGTGGATCGATGGTGTCTAAACGTTGCCAGTAACTGCGTCGGGCAGGTGCTGGCCAGGCTGGTTTGGGTGCGGTGGCAGGCTGGTGATGCCATTGCAACCTTAAAGGGGAGGGTATCGATTCAGTCACAAACCCGGTGCGGGCCGTGTCTCCACGATAGGTTGGCCAATCACCTCGTGTGGTTTGCCAGCCAAGGAGATAAAGCGTGATGAGCCATGGAAGGCCCTTGGGTGATGTTATTTGCTTGCTCACACGGAATGGGCATTGATTCCAAAAGGATGCATGCATGTTGAAGGTATCCGCCTTGATGGGTGATCATCATCCATCAAGTTTGCTTCATCATGTATTTTCCGATCAAATAAGTGCGATTGCTGTGGCAAGTGTTGAAACGGATATCCGGGGATTTATATTAGAAATCCGGAGCGACCCGTTCCCGAACACTTCTCACACGTAATTTTAATGGTTTCTTTGAGAGTCAAGAAGGCCCAATGGGTTATTCGCTTCCTCTCCACTTCCAGTGACTCGTAACACTGGGTAACGATGTCTGCACATTACAATGCATTAAAGAGAAAGTCATGGGAAACTTCGGCTTCCATATTTCTGATCCAGGCAAAGGTAAAAGGCATGATGACTGGTCAGGGAAATCTATGGGTGAACATCTCTCATGATTCTAAAACAGGATATGTGCCTTTTTTACGTGTTTCCTGGGATATGAGCACTCTCGATGGCCCTTTTCACGGCGAAATTGAAGAAACCGAATTCTCTTGCTGCTTCAGTCGGTGTGAAAAAACCCATGACCAGGAGCGTAAGCCTTTGACCTGATAGAAACTCCGTTCTGACAAAACGCATTTGGAATTTTTGAGCAGATGCTTGGTTGCTTTCCCTGGGTATATTAAGCAGATCGATTGGGAACTCTGTCGGGAAAAATGCACATGCATTCGATCTGGGTTCGGGAGATCGAAATAGACAAAGACATAGTGAGTAGGGTTCAATAGCCTTATTCATGAAAAAAACATCTCCTTACCGATACCTTGCCGGCGTGTGGACCATGTTGCTGATTTTGTGCGCTGGCGCTGCATCTGGTGTATCACAATCATTGCCCAATATTATTATCATATATGCCGATGACCTGGGTTATGGCGACCTGTCATGTTACAACCCGGCTTCGGCATATCAAACGCCCCATCTTGACCGAATGGCTCAGGAAGGAATCCGATTTACCGATGCGCACAGCCCGTCAACGATTTGTTCACCCTCGCGCTATGGTCTTTTCTCGGGCCAGCAGATCTTCCGGTCTACCGGTCGGGGAGGCGGTGCCTTTGAAGGACCCGGTGGTCCGAGTTATCTGAAACCAGGTACACTCACACTGGGTGAGATGCTGATCCAAAAGGGATACCACACCGGGATATTTGGCAAATGGCATGTTGGACTCACCTGGTTGGACAAAAGTGGCCATCGGCTTGGTGGTGGATTTGAAAACTCACTACTCATCGATTACCGCAAGAGTACGCCTCTCGTTGACGGGCCCAACATGCGTGGCTTCCAAACGTCTTTTGTGACACCCAATTGTCCCACAACAGATCCTCTCTAC
Organism: Verrucomicrobiia bacterium; assembly: GCA_014239995.1. GTDB lineage: Bacteria > Verrucomicrobiota > Verrucomicrobiia > Limisphaerales > AAA164-E04 > AAA164-E04. The sequence goes on along the minus strand of JAAZXX010000023.1, from coordinate 6,191 downwards.
ATATACATTGATAACGGGATGGTTCCTGTCCCTGCCAATTACCGCCACAAACGGACACAACTGCCCAACCCAGGAGGCAAATGGCGATGGGATAATGATGAGGGCTGGGCCGCTCCCGGATATGAGTTCGTGAAGGCGGATCTTCTATTTTATGAGAAGACACGTAAGTTTATTGTCAATCATCGTGCAAGCACTCCCCACAAGCCTTTCTTCGCTGTTCTTTCTACCCAGATTTGCCACGCTCCAGTTTTACCAGCTCCAGAGTTCAATGAGAAAACAAAGGCGGGCCCTCGTGGTGATTTTGTGCACGCTCTTGATGACTTGGTGGGTCGTGTGCTGGAGTTGATTGATGACCTGGGAATGGATGAGGATACGCTCATCCTCTTTAACTCTGACAACGGTCCTGAAACGATGCACGTTGCATGGATGAGGGAAGACCACGCCCACGACCCTTCAGGAGGATGGCGGGGGGTGAAGCGCGATGGTTGGGAAGGAGGACACCGTGTTCCATTTATTGCGCGTTGGCCAGGTCGGATTCCTGCGGGGCAGTCATCCGATCAGATGACGAATACAACGGACATTTTTGCGACTCTTGCTTCCCTTGTCGGTTTTCAGCTTCCAGATGATGCGGCCAGGGATAGTTTCGACATGCTTCCAGTGATGGTCGGAACTCAGGACCCAGATCAAGCCATACGGCCACACCTCCTGACTCAGAGTTTTCGTGGTGAATTTCAGATCCGGCAAGGGCACTGGAAATACCTTGATCACCCTGGTTCAGGTGGAAATAACTACGATCAAGGCGTCATGAAAAAATATGCGTTGCCGATGTCTGAGCCTGAAGCCCCTGGCCAACTCTATGACCTGGCAGTGGATCCCGGTGAAACGACAAACCTTTATTTCAAGGAGACTGAAAAACGCAAGGCATTGCAGGCCTTGCTCAAGGAACTCAAGGAAAGTGGTCGTAGCGCGCCAAGGGGAAGGATCCCGATGGGAGTCGAAAGCATCCCTCTCTAACCATGCACTTCACAGGACTGCCTGTCAAAAACGATCCTGCTGTTTGGTCGGCTATGAAAACTGGATGTAACTCTACCTTTATTTCGATTGACGATGAAGCAAATGGTTGTGTGCAGTCTTCTCTTAAGTCCTCCCACTGCAAGGTTCGGTTGGCTGCATGCTGGACATGCCTTTATGACTGGTTTTTGGAACCTTTCAAACTTGAAATCCCGCGGTCATGGATCGGTTCTCAGTCGGAGATAAGTGGTGCGATCTTTCAAAGACAGGGTTTGTCATAATCGACTTCTTCGATACTTAGTGGCCAGGTAATTACATTGCATCCCTCTGGCAGTCGTGTCAGTTTGGTAATGAAGTCAGCATCATGCTCCAAGGAAACCTACAAAAGCATCTCAAAACGGCGCAAAGTACACTTCCTATGATCGCGGGATCAAGGCAACGCTGTTCCAGCAAGAAGGCAGCACGTCTTCACGGAGGATTTACACTTATTGAGTTGTTGGTTGTGATTGCGATTATTGCCGTCCTTGCATCCATGCTCTTGCCATCCCTCAGCATGGCGAAGGCGAAGGCGCAACAGATCTTCTGTGTGAACAACCTCAAACAACTTGGCTTGTCTGTGATCATGTATGTGGACGATCAGGATAATACCTACCCTCCCATGCAAGCAGTTGAGCAAGGCGTCGAAAGTAGCTGGAGACCTTTCCTTTACCCATACATGGGTTATTCTGCAAAATCCTATGATTGCCCTTCAGAGAAAATTGATCGTTACGAAAACGGAGATCCAGCTTTTGTGGGACAACCCTTTGCCCGAGGTGAAACAGGAGTCCCCAGCGGGCTTGGTGCAGTGAATGTTCATTGGAACAAGGGCGGAGCTCAGCCGCCCTTTGGCCGTCCGGAAGGCTACGAGGATAACTTGTGCAAAGCCTCCACGGTCGAATCCCACAACCAGTTGATTCTTCTCGGTGACGGTCACAGTGACTGGGGTGGTTGGCCTAACGACCGCTGGTGGATTTGGAAGGAACTTGGGGTTTCCAATGAGCCGGGCTTCAATCGTATCCTCCAGAATGATCCAGGTGCCACGCGCCACAACAGGAGATCCAATTATACCTTCGGAGATGGGAGTGTTCAGTCTTTGGACCCGAACCAAATCCCATGTAATCAGGAAGCATGCTGGTGGTCCGCGCCCATTGACCCACATTGAACATGCATGAGAGATTGACCAGGAAGGAACGGATGAAGGTCATCGCTGCATTATTGGTCATTGGCTTGGCTGGCAGTTTCCTGTATCAATTTTACGGTAAAAGGCACACAGGTGAACCTCTTTCCTACTTTTACGATCTGAGCCAAGAGGCGTTGTTTGTTGCTCCAAAATCCAGTGTCCCACCCATGCGTGGCATTGATAATGACAAGGAAGATGCCGTACGAGCCGTGGTCATCGCCAAGGATGGTAACTGTGACAATCCAAAAAGTCGTGAGATTGCGTATCTGGAAATGTATTCGCCAGAATTAAAAGCCCAATTCGAATCCTTTCGGCAAAAGGATGTGTCGCATCATTCAAGTAGACAAACCTTGAGTCGAAGTCAGGCGAAAGCCCATCACTTTGTTCAAAAACCAGGGGATTCAAGGTGGTATCCAATTGAATCAAGACGTGGTATCGAAATTACCGAAGGGTGGCGACGCAGCACGCCACAAGGCAACCCATTCAGTGTCTGTGTCCCATAGTTCCACCAAACCAGCCCCAGGGACTACAAACAATGACAAAGTTGACAATAGATCAGCGTGAAGCCGTGATGACGTTCCATTCATCGGGGATGGGTTTGCTTGGCGCCATCATAACCCTTTTTCCTGAGATGACACCAGTCGATGGTACAAGACTTGTTTCCTTGCGGTAATGATTGCTGTTTCCGTTTGGATGGCGCTTGTGGTTTATATTTTTAAGGTGCGCATTTCGACGAAAGTAAACAGTCCTGGTCCAGTTAACTCAAGAATGCTGGAGGAGGCTTCGTTACGATTGGTAATTCCAGCGACACGGTGAACGTGGATCCTTTTCCAGGTTTGCTTTTCAGGGTGATGGTTCCCCCCATTTGTTCGGCAATTTTTCTGGAAATGGCGAGTCCCAGACCACTTCCCAGGAGACCCTCGGAGTGCAAGTTCCTGCTCACTTGGGAATAAAGTTCAAAAATGCCATCGTGTTCATCTTCCGGTATGCCGATACCTGTATCACTCACCGAAATATCAAACTGCACAGTTTGCTCGTTTACCCGATTGATATTTCTGTGAACCGTGATGGATCCTTCATCTGTAAACTTGGTTGCGTTGCCTATCAAGTTGAGAATGATTTGCTGCAGTCGCTTACGGTCACCCTTGATGAGAGGTGGGTCTTCTTGGTTGAACGTTGATTCAAAGGCTAGACCCTTTTGACGCAGCTCAGGTTGTATCAGCTTAGAGCAAGCATCGATTATTTCCCTTAGAGAGAAATCTGTCTCTTCAAGCTGTAACTTTCCAGCTTGGATTTTTGATGCGTCGAGTAGGTCGTTGACAAGTGTCATGAGAAGATTTGTCGAATCCTTCAAGACCTCCACATACTCTGTTTGATCTTTGTTCAAGGGTGTTTCCGTGAGCAAATTGATCATACCGCACATGCCATTTAATGGATTCCGAATTTCATGACTTACACTCGCAAGCAGTTGGGTTTTTTGCTTGATGATGCATTCTGAAGCCTTCTTCTCAACCCGATGTTTTTCGAGCATGACTTCTTCCTTGATGCGTGCAGTTCGGTAGATGATTTCTGCGGTAACCCCTCCTATGCTGAAGATTAATGTAATAACGATAAACGTTTCTTGTCCTATATGGTGATTGACAACCTGTAATCCAATGCACAACAGCATGGAATACAATGCGACAAAGATATAGGTGCTTCGGGAGAAAAAATTGGCGGCATAATAAATGGGTCCCACGAGAAAAATTAACAGGTTCTCCAAGGTATGGGCCAAAAACTCATATTTCCCTCCATGGTGGCCATGCAAAGATGCAACCAGTACCGCGAAGGGGAGTGAAATCGAGAATAATATGGTAATGAATTTAGCTCGATGTTGCATGTGATCCTATTCAGCTTTGCTTTACAATGGCACTCATCCCATCGAATCCGAGTCAACTTTACAAGTCAAGGGAAGGTTCTTTGCAAGCACTCATTTGGAAACTTTGATTATTTTAAGTGGTTTCCCAATCAGGAAGAGTGGAGAACGATAATCCATCATCCAAGCAACGCTATGTCAAACGGTGACTTAAGGCTTTTGAGGGAGCCACACTCATTTTCAGGAAGTAGAACTTGTATCGTCCATATCAATCGGCCAGGCCTTGATAATTGAGTTGATCAGGGTGGCCAGTGGTATGGCAAAAAACACCCCCCAAAAACCCCACAACCCACCAAACAAAAGGATGGCGGCAATGATGGCTATGGGGTGCAGACTGGTGGCCTCAGACAGTAGAATCGGTGCGAGGACATTACCGTCCATCACCTGTATGATGGAGTAGGCTACAAGAAGCCAAACGAAGGCACTAGACATGCCAAATTGATAGTAGCCCAGGATGATGATGGGAATATACATCAGTGTGGCGCCTACATAGGGAACCAGAACGGATAGACCCACGAAGAGGGACACCAGTAGGGTGGCACGCAGCCCGAAAAGCTTGAATGTGATGTAGGTGACACTCCAAACGATCATGACTTCCCAGAACTTTCCCCTGACATAGTTGCTGGTTTGAACATTCACCTCCTCCCAAACCTGCCTTGTCAGGGTGCGATCATGGGGTAAAAACCGTGAAAACCAGCTGAGTATTGATTCTTTATCCTTGAGTATAAAAAATACCAGGACCGGTACCAGCACCAAGTAAAGCATCCAAACGACCACATTCTTAAGCGATGAAATCGAAAAGGTGAGCGCTTTCCTTCCAAACTCTGTTAATTCCGCCTCAACCTTGTTTGTCAGGTTGGCATAACTTGTGGCAGTTTCTGCCTCTGTCGTGGAGGACCTTTTGCCTGTAGATTCGGGATCATCAAAGAAGACTTCGGGGTTCTCATCATCACTGTATATTTCCACCGCTCCCTCGGAATCCTTGGGCGTTTCATCATCGCTTGTGCTTTGAACGGCAGATAGGGACTGGGCACTGAACAAAGCTGGGAGGCGCCTGTTTCGGAGATACTCGTATCGCTGGTAGCCACTCTTCATGTTGTTGGAGATGTTTTTGACAATCCCAGGTACGTCATTCCTCACGAATTTGTCTAATTCCGTGACCAGACTGGGGAATACGACAAAAGACAAGAGAAATACAGATAGCAGGAAAAGCAGGAAGACACCACAGAGTGCCATTAAGCGTGGTACCCCACGTCGTTGAAAACGCATGATAATGCCGTCAAGCAGGTATGCAATGACAACAGAGGCAAGGATCGGGGCTAAAAAATCTCCTAGAAAAAAAATGGTAAGGAATACTGAAATTACCAAGGTAGCTAGTAGAACTATCTGCGGATTAGATAGTTGTCGTTTTAGCCAATCCTTGATCAGGTCCATGTGAAAAAGATAGGATGTTCACCCCACATCAGCAAGCCTTTAGGATGTTGGAAAAGCTTACTTCACAACTTTGCTGCTTGACCCTAAGTGAGAATGAGTGCTTGGATCTTATACAAACGTGCCCCTGTCCATCGTTGGGTGTGGTATCGAATTCTCCTCCTGCGATGGGCTTGCCTAGATGAGGGATGCTAGTTTATCACTACAATGAAAACATTATACATACGCCGATGCCTGTTGTTGTTGGTTTTGGTTTTTCTGAAAATAGGGCTCCACGCTGCCACAGGAAATACCACTCCGAAAAGAACCGTTCCAAAGCCAGAATATCCACCTCATACAGAGATCATGGCTGATTTTAAACCAGTCATTTCCACGATCGATCAAAGCCCCAGTCTGTTCGGTTTATTCTTGCGGTCAAAGGATAACCAGGTGCTTGCCGCATTTCCCAAGAAATATATTTCCAAGAAGTTTTTCATTGCCCTCACTGTGGCAAGTGGAGAGCAGTATGCAGGGCTACAACAGGCTGACATGTATGTCTACTGGAAGCAGATCGGAAAACGAATGGTGTTAATTGAACCCAACGATGGACAGGGGCACGTTTGTATAAGATCCAAG
>JAAZXX010000239.1 GCA_014239995.1 Verrucomicrobiia bacterium | reverse complement strand
GAACTAAGCGATGGTTCGGGAAGCAAACTCAATGCATGTGCAGCCATGTCTCTGACATCCTGGTCACTATCGCCCAGTAGTTCGATTAAAGGCGACACCGTTTGATCGGCAGCCTCCGGAATCCATTCGAGAGCCTTAGCTGCACCCGCCCGCACGCTGGCTTTTTGATGTCGGCAGGCTTCAAGCAGGGGATCCACGGCAGCTTGTCCCATCTGCCCCAGAGCATGCGCGCTGCGATACCATTTTACATTAACATTACCACGGCGCATCGATCCAAGACCTTCCATCAAGCTTGGGATCGCAGCTGCAGCCTGAGGACCAAGGCGAGCCAAAGCGGTCACAGAGTGAAACCAGACCTGCGGGTCCCCATCTCCCAAGGCTTGGATCAGTGCTGGAATCGCATCCTCCAAATCCAAGGGACCTGCGGCAAACGCACTCAATTGCATCGCAGCATCGCGCCGCGCGCGTTCGTCGCTCGAGCCCAGATTTTCAACGAGACTTGCTACCTTTTCTACCTGATCATCGTCTTGGGCAACCAGGGTAGAGGACAAATTCGGGGCGAGCATTAGAGCAATTAAACATACTGTCCTGTATATACTTAGGATCATTTTAATGGCACATTGCAAAACCAACGGGTTATTCAGCTCAAAACACCCCGCCTCGAACCCGGTAGAACGGAAGGAAGGGATATGTATCGTGTCATCCATTCTAGGTGGGTAAGGATCCACACAAACACTCGTGGGATCAGCCCTCAAGCCCCCGCAGAAGCCCGGTACTATCTCCCAGACGATCCGCCTTCGCCCCCATGTGATGGATCATCGAGAGAAGAAGATTGGACATGGGAGTCTCAAACTCGTAGCGGATGTGCCTACCCGGACGGATGCAACCGTTGCCTTTGCCTGCAATGAACAGTGGAAGATTCTCATTGTTGTGCCGGTTTCCATCACTAATGCCCGCACCATAGAGCACCATACAATGGTCCAGGAGAGAACCATCACCCTCGGGAATAGACTTCATCTTCTGCAGCATGTAGGAAGCCTGACGCACGTGAAATGTGTTGATCTCACTGATCTTGGCCAGTTTGACAGGATCATTCTGATGATGTGAAAGTGAATGGTGTCCTTCGTTCACTCCGATAGGTCGATAACTTCGGTTGCTGCCTTCATTGGCAAGCATGAAAGTGGCTACACGGGTAACGTCAGCCTGAAATGCCAGAATCATGAGGTCTCCCAATAGCTTGATGTGCTCCTCATAAGAAGAAGGAATACCCTCAGGGACTTCAAAATCCAATAGATGATCCGCATGATCCTTTTCACGATCAGAGCGTTCAACCCTCTGTTCAATTTCACGTACCGCGGTTAAATACTCGTTTAGCTTCTGCTTATCTTTATACCCAATCCTCTTCTCGAGGCGATGTGCATCTTCCATGACGAAATCAAGAATGCTCCCACGCAAACTCTTCCTTCTGGCCTGACTCTCTTTTTCCTGGGACTGGATCCTGTTTCCAAAAAGTCGCTCAAATACCAGTCTAGGGTTTACTTCCTTGCTCATGGGAGTCGATGCATCACGCCATGAAATGTTGTTGGAGTAGGCACAACTGTAGCCTGAGTCGCATTTTCCAGACTGGCGTCCGGACTCAGCTCCAAGCTCAAGTGAGGCAAAACGGGTCTGATGTCCCACTGCCTTGGCAACGATCTGATCCGCCGAGATTCCAGCTCGAATTTCTGCACCTTCACTTTTGAGGGGTTGCACTCCTGTGAGAAAAACGCCAGAAGAGCGTGCGTGATCCCCAGCCCCATCACCATTGGCACGTCCCTTGTCGTGTGTTAATCCAGTAAGGACTGTTAAGTCACGCTTGATGGGTTCCAGCGAGTTGAGGATCTTGGGAAGTTCAAAGTTTGAACCCTCGGCTGATGGAGTCCAATCTGGCATGTGAATACCATTGGGTACAAACATGTAGGCCATCCGCAATGGAAATTCATTCTCATCGCCAGAAGCCGCTCGTAATCCTGCAGGAGTGGCCGACTCGAGGGCGGGCAACGCCATGAGAGTTCCCATTCCACGCAGGAAATGCCTTCTTGTCCAATCTTGCCTTCTATTCATAGATCATTGCCTTCCAGTTGCCTTAATTGAAATGGTTTGCTGAGCACAATCGCCTTGAGCAGTGTTTGAAACCGAAGATGATCTTCTCGAAGATGCACGTATATCTCATCGACGGCACACTTGTCGTAGTATTCTAAACCCCTTCCAAGTGCATACGTCAACATTTTCTCGATCAAAGAATAAACAAAGGTGTTCTGGTTCATCAGCTCCTTGATAAGCTCCTTGGGACCATTGAATTTCGTGCCATCAGGCAAGGTTCCAGACGGGTCAATGGCAAAACCTTCATCCAAATCACGCCAAGCACCCACGGCATTGAAATTCTCGAAGGCAAAACCAATCGGATCCATTTTGTCGTGACAGTTCGCACACTCGGGTTTGAGTCGGTGTTTTTCGAGACGTTCGCGTAATGAACCGGAAAGTACAGAATCATCATTTTCAGGAAGCAAGGGCACGTCAGGAGGGGGGGGAGGTGGCGGCGTACCCAGAATTTGTTCAAGAATCCATTTACCCCGCAAAACGGGAGATGTCCGCGTGGGGTTGGAAGTCAGCGTCAGGACACTCCCTTGGGTCAATACCCCCCCACGCTGACTGTCAACCGGAAGCTGCACCCGTTGAAATGCTCTTCCTTGAATACCCTCGATACCGTAATGGCTGGCAAGGATCTCGTTGGCATAGGTAAAGTCAGCTTCCAGAAAATCTATTAAACCTCGATTACCGCGCATGATTTCACCGAAGAAAAGTTCACTCTCACGCTGCATCGCCTCTCGTAACCCTTGACCGAAACCTGGGAAACGTGAGGGATCCGGCGTCACGGTATCCAAGTCTCGGAATTGAAGCCACTGCCCCGCAAAATTAGTAATGAAAGCATCAGATTTAGGATCTTGCACCATACGTTCCACCTGCCGCTCTAGCACTTCGGAATTCCGCAGCTGGCCATCATCGGCCAAGGAAAAAAGTTCTGTATCTGGCATGCTGCTCCATAAAAAATACGAGAGGCGAGAGGCCAGTTCATAGTCATTGAGCTGCCGGTCAGTTTTGCCATCCTGATGGGGCGGGTCGAGTTCCCAGCGGAAGAGAAAATGCGGTGATGTGAGCACTGCCTGCAGCGCCACTTGAATAGATGCCTCGAAAGACATTGATTTTTCGAGCGCAATCTCCACCAAGCTGACGACCCTATCCACTTCGTTCTGGGCCACGGGCCGACGCCATGCCCGCTTCATGAAGGTTCCTAGTATAGTTTTGGCATACACCAGTTCGGAGCCCGCGTCAGGCCGTCCAGGAATGATCCGCGTGTGGGTCACTGGCAATGGGGGAGGCTCGAGATTCAAGGGACCATGCATCTCCACAAAGTCGACAAAGAGATTGCGATCACCGTTCAACTCAGCCACTGGGTGATCCTGCACGTTATAATTGTTCAAGTATGCCAGAGACAGCCTCAGCGGACCTGCATCAAGGCGGACGTTGATGGCATACAATTTCGGTTCATCATCAGTCGCATCCACACGGATCGTGTGTTTTTCTTGGTCTCCCAGTTTCACTTCAAGCTTGGCATGCTCAGGGCCCGCCTGTTGCCCGTAGGCCCTTATCAGGAAGCGAAACTCGCCTGCCTCGGCCACATTTAGTGTTTTCCATGCAAACCCCTCACGGAAAAAACCCATGACCGACCCCTCAGAGCGAACCTCATCCTCCGATGGAGAGGAAAATTGCTCAGCCTGATAGCGAAATACCGGCGGCCATGCCGGTATTTCCGCAAGGGTAGCGTTGGTGACTACCAATTCCGCTGCATTAAGGTATTTCTCCATGAGAATAGGAGACAGCGATAGCACATCACCGATGTTGTCGAAACCATAGCCCACCTCGTCCAGCGGAAAATCCTCGGCCGGGTTGAAATCAAGGCCGGTTAAATCACGAATGGTATTGCCATACTCAGCGCTGTTCATGCGCCGGATGGTTACCCGACCTGGCTTTGCGCCGGAGCTACAATCAAAGCGCAGCAATTCCTGATTGATCCAGTGCACAACATCTGCTCGTTCTTCCGGAGAGGGTTGTTGGCTCTTGGAGGGAGGCATTTCACCCTCACTGATAAGGTCACGTGCAAGCTCCCAAAATGGGCGATCCTTGTAAATGACCGTATCAATGGGCATGTTCTCAAAATCGATCTCTGCCTTTTGTTTTTCAGAACCATGACAGCCGTGGCAGTACTCCCCAAGAAAGGGTGCAAGCTCCTCTTGAAATGCAGAAGCCTCGGCTCCTGAAACAGGATCAGAGGCAAGCACGCCTAGAGAAGTCAGAAGTGTTGCCGCAATCACCAAACATCTTTCCATGCAAGGGGCCATTTTTATACGTTCAAATTGACGGGTCAATGGGTCTTAAGGGGTATCATAATCGACATGCTTGGCTTGGCAAGTCACTGATTATGTGGGATGCATCATTTCAAGCAGAAAACAAGCAGCTCATGTTATGTGTTTGAAAAAAGAGTGATTTGGTTTGCGCTTTGTAACAATTTCAATTAGGTGAGAGTGCATATGCAGGGAATAAGTTACAGATGAAATACTTAATAAGTTCAGCTATTGGACCCATGGCTTGGGTAAATGCCCTGATGGGAGGCCCTCTCATACCTTTATCCGTTTTGGAGCTCACAAATAGCTCAAATGTCATTCTGCATGGTAAGGTCATCTCAAAAAAAATGGCAAGGGATGAGGATGGAAGGGTCTACACAACCGTTCGCATGCAGGTGGAAGACCTTTGGAAAGGGAAAATCACAGGAGAGTTCTTTGAAATCGAACACGGTGGGGGCATCCTGGGGAACCGCAAAGTTTCATCCCCTTACCAGGTACGCTACAACATACACGACGAGGTGGTGGTTTTTTGTCGTCTCAATTCAAGGGGAAAAGGGGTCACCATTGGGTTAATTCAGGGCAAGTTCGAAGTTATGGGGACCGAGTCTTCTGGGCATTATGTGCGCAATCGATTTCACGGGGGCCCTCCTCCATCGGCAAAACCTGACAGAACCCGCCACCGCATGCCTCATCAGATTCCCCTGCCCATGGCGTCCTTGAAGGCACAAGTCCAGGGAGGTGCACGATGAAGTTTCCTGCATGGATGAATGGGATCGCTTTTGTGGGCTTCGCCGTCTTTGGTTCCACAACGCTGTGCCTGCAGGCTTTTGTCACCAATTCCAATGAAAATGGTCAAGCCCAGTATTGGTTCAAACCCGGTTCGAGCTTCTCAATCAGTCCCAATGCGATCAACCTTAAAAAGAGAACCATCAAATATTACGTGGATGCGAGCGCTTATTCCGAATCGAATAAGGAAAACGAACTTGAAGCACTCCGGGCAGCCTTCGATCAATGGGAGAACATCCCGGGAACTGACTTACATTTTGAGGAAGCTGGCTTTATCGAGGCAACTCCCGAGATCAACTTGTTCGATCATACCAACATGATCTTCTGGGCCAAGGACTCCACGCTTGTCAACGGGGAAATGGATGACATCAAGGGTACGCTAGGGGTCACCTTCCGGGCATTCTTTGCGGATTACAATCTGGTTGAGGCTGATATGGTGTTCAATGGAGTCGATCGTCCATGGTACACAGATTACGCCTCTGAAGTGGTCCATTCTGCATATATAGAGGCTATTGCCCTGCATGAAATCGGCCACTTGATTGGACTAGAACACTCAACCATCGGCTCGGCCACCATGATGTACCAGGCACAACTTGGGGTGAACTCACAACTCAGCCTCAGCGCAGATGACATGGCCTTTGTCCAGACTCATTACAAAGCAAAAGGTGCACTGCGCCATACGGGAACCATCCAGGGAACCATTTTCAGGGGTGAAGAAGGCATTCATGGAGCGGTAGTCCTGTTGGAAGATCTGGATGGCAACTTGATACGCGGGCATGTCAGCCGCAAGGGAAACCAGGCATGGGAAACCGGGTATTACCAGATACC
>JAAZXX010000238.1:3803-6057 GCA_014239995.1 Verrucomicrobiia bacterium | reverse complement strand
AAGGCATCCTTGGAACGAATATTTCGGCATCGGTGGAGCCTCTCTATTTGCCAGGTAGTATTTTCCTGCTTGTTTCCCTGGTCAGCTTTCGCTTCCACGGGATGACACTTGAATGTTACGGTCGCGCCTGGAAGCATTCTTTGGCAACTGTTTTCAGAGCCTCTGTTGCCTTGGTTTTTACCGTGCCCATGGTTCAGGTGTTTCTCAATTCGCAGGGTGGACTTGCCGGTTACCTGAAGATGCCCAACGCACTTGCCGAGGGGGTGTCCCATGTGGTCGGTAATGCCTGGCCTTTCTTTGCACCTTTGATCGGGGGAGTGGGTGCTTTTGTGGCTGGTAGTAACACGGTGAGTAATATGACCTTCAGCCTCTTTCAGTTTGGAATGGGGCAACGTATTGGGGTGGATCCCATCTGGATGGTTTCGCTTCAGGCAGTCGGGGGAGCGGCAGGAAACATCATCTGTGTGCACAACGTGGTGGCGGCATCTGCCGTTGTTGGGTTGGTTGGGAAGGAAGGTGCGGTGATTCGCAAAACGCTGTCTGCCTTTATCTACTACGCTCTACTCCCTGGGGCCTTGGGGTATGCCATCGTCTGGTACTCTCAGAAAGGGCTTGTGAACGCCGGCAGCCTTCTGGCGATTGCCATCTGGGGGGGGCTCATGTGTGTGATGATCCGTTACTTGAAAAACGGAACTTATGTCAAATGAGGTGGCCTTGTGTCCCTTTTTCCTGGCAGCGTGCAGGAGCATCCTGCGGAGCAGTTTCCGGACCTTCTTTGCCTCAGAAAACGGATGACAAAAAGCATCGCCGTCAAGACGACAATGACACATGCAAGCTTGGTTTGAAGATGTTCATGCATCACGTCAGTTTCCAGATTCAGGCGAACCCAAGCATACCTCCAATTTGGTAGACAAGCAAGGCCCCAACACAGGCTGTAAGCGTGGTATATGCCATCTGGAAGAGTGGCCATTTCCAGCTGTTGGTTTCTCGCCTCACGACCGCCACCGTACTCAGACACTGCATCGCGAACACGTAAAATACCATCAAGCTCAGGCACACCCTCGCGGTGTAGACAGGGGTCCCATCCGGACGCTTTTCTGAGCGAAGCCTGTCGCGTAGTGGCTCAATGGTGTCACTTTCTTCCACCGAGTAGATAATGGACATGGTGCTGACAAAAACCTCACGCGCTGCAAAGGAGGCAATCAGGCCAATGCCGATTTTCCAGTCATAACCCATCGGTTCAATAACGGGTTCGATGAATTTGCCAAGTTGGCCAGCCAGACTCTTCTCCATGGAGCCGGAGGGGGTTTCAGCTTCGTGTTTTGGGTAGTTGAGCGTCGCCCAGAGCAAAATCGAAATACCCAGAATCACAGTGCCTGCCCGGCGAATGAAAAGCCATGTTCGTTCCCACATGTGCCAGAGAATCGCTGTCAAAACAGGCCTCTTGTAAGCAGGCAATTCCAGAATCATGGGAGCTCCCTCGCCCTGTAATAATCCCTTGTGAAAGATCCAGGCAAAGAAGAAGGCCCCTCCCAAACCCAAGGCATACATCAACAGGAGAAAGGTAACCTTGGTCATGAGGGGTATTTGATCCGATGGAACCAAAGTGGCAATCATGAGCAGATATACGGGCAAGCGTGCCGAGCAACCCGCCAGAGGCGCTACCAGAATCGTAATCAGTCGATCTTTGGGATTGTCGATGGTGCGTGTTGCCATCACCGCTGGCACGGCACAGGCATGTGAACTCAAGAGCGGGAGAAAGGATTTTCCGTTCAGTCCCACCCTGCTCATCATTCGATCCATCATGAAAGCGATGCGTGCCATGTATCCGGTGTGTTCCATCATGCCGATGAAAAAAAACAGAATGAGTATTTGGGGAAGAAAAATCACCACGCCTCCAACCCCTGCAATCACGCCGTCCACCAGCAGGTCGCGAAGGTCGCCAGCACCCATGTGGATTGCTACCCAGTTGCCACTCCACTCAAAGCAAGCCTCAATCCACTCCATGGGTCCCTCGGCGACCTTGAATATCATCGCGAATAAAAGGCCAAGAATCATCAGGAGTGTGGCCCAGCCCCAAACGGGATGTAGAAAAATGGTATCCAAGCGGTCCGTGAGGCTGGGGGCGTTATCATCAGGTCGCTGGACACTCGAGTCGATGATGCCATGGCAGGCGTTGCCTGCCTTAAGTCACCCTACTCCTCCAAAAGGCGGCAGTCCAGTGATATGTGGTTCAGAATCTTGGTGTCGCTTC
>JAAZXX010000238.1:540-3793 GCA_014239995.1 Verrucomicrobiia bacterium | reverse complement strand
GATATGAGGTGTCCAGCTGTTTGCTCGCTACCCGAGCGGCCTCCAGTTCAGGTGTGGTGCTTCCTGAATGGGTAGGGTTGTGGTCAGACAACATGTATAGAGGTTCAAGCAGCGAGTTCTTCAGGATGACAGGTTCCTGCTTGTTGCTCGTGGCGGATTCATGCAATTCCTTCCAGGTCTGTTCCAGGCATTGGCGAATGTCTTCAGGAATGGGTGCCTGTAAATTGGAGGGTTTGATTGTTCCAAGGCTCATGGCATGCTTGAGTTCAACCAATCCCTTGCGATGACTCGCCTGCATGGGGATCACCGGGAGCCCGCCAATTGCCCCTGACAGGGCACTCAGATTCAGCTTGATTCCCTGTGTCTCCGCAACATCCATCATATTGATAACCAATATGCAGGGTATGCCAAGCTCCAGTATCTGGGTGGTCAGATAAAGGTGGCGTTCGAGGTTGCTGCCATCAAGGATGATGATGATTCGATCCGGTTTGTGGGTGTCCGTGCGGCGTCCGAGCAAAACATCCCTCAGAACAGCCTCATCTGGTGATCGAGCATTCAGGCTGTAGGCCCCTGGCAGGTCGATAATGCTTACCTTGTTGCCGTGAGGCAGGAAGCACTCTCCCACCTTACGCTCCACGGTTACCCCGGGATAGTTGCCAATTTTTTGCTTGAGCCCGGTGAGTGCGTTGAAAAGGGTCGTCTTGCCAGAATTCGGGTTGCCCACCAATGCATAAGTCATGGGTGTCGGACGGAATGACTGCTGGTCTTTGGACTTCTCCGTGGCCATTGTAGAGGGTCTACGCGAGCTGGACTTCAATTAAATCAGCTTCCTGCTTTCTCAAGGATATCAGGGACCCTCTCACTTCGATTTCGATAGGGTCTCCCATGGGAGCCCTGCGAATCAGGCGGATGAGTGTTCCCGGCAGGAGTCCCAGTTCCATCAGTCGCATCTTGCCAGCGTTGCCTGATGGTATCTTGCTGATGACAGCTTTGCCGTTTTTTTCCACTTCGCTCAAGCGAGTCAATTGGGCCATTGAGTCTGCGAAGGTTCAGGATTCAGAAGGTTCGACAAGGATAACATCCGCGATTTGCCGGCTCAGGCACACCTTCGCACCGCAGACCTGGCAAAGTGTCGCGCCATTATTGTTCAGGACGCGCACCTCGGAGAGTTCGCAAAACCCCATTTCCCGCAGTCGATTGCAGACCGATTCGTGGCCTTCAAGTTTTTGGACACGTACTTTTTGACCTCTTACAGCCTGGGGTAATGGTAGCCAGGATTTTGGTCTCGTGTCGGTTGATGTGGGTTCTATGGTTTGCACCTCGAAGCACCATATTGAGATTGTGTCTCATTTGCAATTAAAAAATCACCCCGTTTTCAAAACGGCAAGTGGAAGCCTCTGTCCAGTCTTCGGCGAGCGGCGATGACTCTTTAAAGCCGCACTGCTTGGTGCTGTCTACCCGAGAACTGACGCCAATGTGTGTAGCCCGCACCCTTGGCCAATGCGAGTGCGGCTGGGAAGTCAGACCCTACTTCACCAGGCGCATGGGCATCTGATCCAAAGGTCAGTGCGACACCCATTTGCCGGGCCATCTGAAGCAGTTCCGGGCATGGATACATTTCCAGGCAGTCCTTTCGAAGCCCGGCCGTGTTGATTTCAATGGCCACATCATGGTCGCGCGCAGCGGTCAGGAATTGCCGATACCATGGCGAGGGATTCTTCTCCGGGCGATGATTGAACTTTTTGCACAGGTCAGCGTGTCCAATGATGTCATACAGGCCTGAAGAGGCTGCAAGAGTCAGTCGATCAAAATATGTCTCCCAAATGTCATCGACAGGGCGGGTTTCCCAGCGGTCTTTTTTGTTCGGGTTGTCGATATCAAATTCGTCGCTGATATAATGCACGGAGCCGATGAAATAATCGAAGTTTTCCTTGCTTGCCAGTTCCCTCACCCAATCCTCATGGCCCGGGATGTAATCCACCTCCAATGCAAGTTTGATCTGGAGTGATGGGAAATCGTTTTGAGCCTTCCGGACCTTCTCAAAATAAAGGTCCAGATCTTCATGTTGCATATGCCAGTCATCCCAATCATCTCGCATCATTGGATTATGTTCAGAGAAACCAATTTCGCTCAATCCTTTGGCAAGTGCCTGTTCGGCTAACTCCCAAGGTTCCCCCTTTGCGTGGTGACAAAGGGGCGTGTGCATGTGGTAATCCGCGGGAAGCCTCATGGCTGATACCATTGTGGAAGTACCCTGGAATGCCAAGTTTTTTGTCGTTCGATCTGCTACCCCCAAAGACAAACGAATCCCATTGGATCAGGCCAGTGCTTCAGCGATTTCCTCCGCAGGGTAGGTCCATATTTCGGCCAGAGTAGGATGGTAATGTGGGACCGAGGCAAATTCCTTCGCCGTCATACGTTGATGGATGGCCACGGTTGCTTCGTGGATCAATTCGCCGGCGATTGGCCCGGTGCATGCAGCGCCAACAAGTTCCCCCGAGTCCGCATCGGCGATTAATTTCACTTTGCCGTGCATGGCCTCCATGATCATGGACTTGCCATGGTCGTTGAAAGGGTAGTCCGAGCAGATGACGCGGAGGCCTGCCGCCTTGGCGTCCTTTTCACTTAATCCAACCATGGCCACTTGAGGGTCGGTGAAGATGACTGAAACAAGTACACGATAGTCCATGGCCTTCATGGATTGTGGATGCAGCATGTTATGGGCTGCCGTTTCCCCCTGTTGAATGGCGAGGTGAACGATTTCGTGAGGTCCGGTGCAATCACCTGCGGCAAAAATATGAGGTACCTTGGTCCGCATCGTTAGGTCCGCCTGGATCCTGCCTACCTCGTTTCCCAGTCCTGCCTTGTGAAGGTCCAGCCCTGCCACATGGGCCTGCCTTCCAAGACCATGCAGGATTGCTTCTGCGAATACCGTCTGGGGTTTCCCATGCTGCTCAAAGGTGACGAATTTCCTGCCTCCCTTGATCCCTGCATCCATGAGCCTGGTATGGGTGAAAAGCTGCATGCCTTCCTCCCGTAGGGCTGTTTCCAAGGGGTGGACCATGTCTTCGTCAAAGGATTTGAGCACGTGGGGGCCGCGCTGTATTAACGTGGTTCTAACACCAAACCGGAGGAAAAACTGAGCCAACTCAAGTGCGACGGGACCGCCCCCAAGCACAATGATGGATTCCGGAAGGCGGGACAGATTGAGGACTTCATCGCTGGTCCATGGTGCGGCTGCAGTCAGGGCGGG
>JAAZXX010000238.1:0-530 GCA_014239995.1 Verrucomicrobiia bacterium | reverse complement strand
ATTGGGATCCATGAAACGGGCTTTGGAGCGTATCAGCTCAAAGCGCCCCTGCTGGAGTTGATCCCTGCGATAGGATGCAAAGTCCTCGATCAAGGCGTTCTTGCGTTCCATGACCGCCTTGAAATCAAATCCCACCCTCGGAACCTGTAGTCCCCAGTTGGCGGCGTGTTCCGCCAGGTGTTTTACCTCCGATGCATAAAGAAGGGCTTTTGTTGGCATGCATCCTCGCAGAATGCAGAGTCCACCCAGTTGGGGACCCCCATCGATGACCACTGTCTTCAGTGCTGCCTCCGCGGTGGCCCTTGCTGCCGCATATCCAGCACTGCCTCCGCCTATCACCGCAACGTCGAATGCATTTGTGTCTGACCCTGTGACCATGGACTCAAGGTAAGCCCCACATTGTCTTGGGGCAATTGGGATTCGTAAAAAAGACTTCAATCCGTGCCCGGTTTCTTGTGGTAGCACTTGGCCAGTGATGTGGGCGAATCCCCCAGCCAGTATCGTAATTGGATGCGTGCCATCAGCCAGTA
>JAAZXX010000237.1 GCA_014239995.1 Verrucomicrobiia bacterium | reverse complement strand
GCCAGCGTCCGCTTTGGAACATTCGGATTTGGCTTCCTTGCCAACGGCTGTCTTGCCAGCGTCCGCTTTGGAACATTCGGATTTGGCTTCCTTGCCAACGGCTGTCTTGGCATTGGGACACTGGGAACAGTCGGCTTTTTGGTCTCCCCCAATTGCCTGTAATGAGACTATCACGGCTACGGCGGATAGAACGAGAAGGATTTGCTTCATGGCGTTTTTTTGATAATTAGTGGGTTAAAAACATGTCAATCTGAAACATTTCAGTCGACGTTGAAACCTTTATAGACTTAAAACGTCCCATCTTTCAATTTATTTTTCATTGTTTCTGCGCTAAAAAAGCTGGTTTTCCAGATATCTTTGGGCCATATGTGCATGCATGAAATCCGCTTTTCTAGCCTCAATAACAATGATGAGCATGGCTTTGTGCCCATCATGGATCTGCGCAGAAATGTGGCATCAATTCCGAGGTTCATCTGGACAAGGGATTTCCAACGCAGCAACCCTGCCCCTGGAGTGGAATGATGCCACCAATGTCACCTGGCAAACCGCCATTCATGACAAAGGATGGTCCTCTCCTGTGATATTGAAGGACAGGGTTTGGCTGACAACTGCATCCGAGGACGGACATCATCTTTTTGTTCTGGCGGTGGATGCTGAAAATGGAGCCATTCTCCTGGATCAAGAACTATTCACTGTCGAGGAACCTCAGTTTGCACATAAATTCAACTCGTATGCCTCACCAACTCCAGTCCTGGAGGGTGATCGGGTTTACGTAACCTTTGGTTCGCCCGGAACCGCTTGCCTGAAAGCTTCATCCGGAAAAATCCTCTGGCAGCGCAGGGATATTGAATGCAATCATTTCCGTGGAGCAGGGTCTTCTCCAATCATCCACGATGATCTGGTCATTATGAATTATGACGGCAGTGATCATCAATTCATCATCGCACTCGACAAAATGACAGGGGAAACACGCTGGCAAACGACTCGATCGATCGATTTCATGGACTTGGGACCGGATGGAGAACCAGAAGCTGGGGGTGATTGGCGCAAGGCCTTCTCAACACCCCATGTAACCATTTTTGAAGAAAAACCGGTTTTACTCAGCGTCGGATCCAAGGCTCTTTATGCTTATGAACCTCAAACTGGCAGAGAACTGTGGCGCACTGAATCAAGGATTGGCCATTCTGCAAGCACTCGGCCAACGGTTGCGAACGGAATGATTTATTACTGTACAGGTTTTTCAAAGGGAGAAATATGGGCGGTGCAACCCGGCGGTCGGGGAAATGTAACTTCCTCCCATGTAAAGTGGAAATTCCGGCGCAGTGTGTCCAACAAACCATCCTTGATTTACCATAACGACCACCTCTTCGTCATCCACGATGGCGGTGTCGCATCATGTATTCATGCCAAGACGGGTAAAACTTTATGGCAGGAGCGTATCGGAGGCAATTATTCTGCATCACCTCTTTTATGGAAGGATCGCTTGTATCTCTTCAGCGAAGAAGGAAAGACAAGCGTTGTCAGGGCTTCAGATACATTTGAAATACTGACTACCAACACCATGGGCTCAGGGTTCATGGCTTCGCCGGCGGTCATCGATAGCGCGTTGATTCTTCGAAGCAAAACACATCTCTATCGTATCGACAGCCAGTAAAAAGCCTTTTTCATCCCGAAAAGGTTTATTCCCCCATTTTATAGGACGATCTAACTTTTTTTCTTGATTCAATTTTTTTTCGCCTTAGCTTAATTCCATGTTGAACCACGTTCCACGCTTGCATCGTTGTCTCAAGTGCCTGCCCCCAATGGCGATCTTGATCCTGCTGCAAATATCCTGCGATCTGCATGCAAGTCAGATCCGTGTCGTTGCCACCACGACGATGATCACCGATGCCATTCAGCAGGTAGGGGGAGACAGGGTCAGCGTGGAGGGACTGATGGGACCGGGAGTAGATCCCCACCTTTACAAACCAGCGGCAAGTGATGTCATCAAATTGTCAAGAGGGGAGATTATTTTCTACAACGGTCTTCTCCTGGAAGGAAAGATGGCTGCACTGTTTTCACGCCTGTCCAGACAAGGCAAACCGGTATACGCAGTTACAGAAGGTATCAAGCGGTCCCAGCTGATCAAGCCCGAGAATGTATCGGGTCACTGGGACCCCCATGTCTGGGGTGATCCCAGGCTATGGGCTGAATGTATTCGCAACATCACGGAGACATTGAAACGACATGACGCAGAGGGAAGCGACACCTATGACCGACGATCCAAGCGCTACCTCAAACGCCTCGATGAATTGAATGCTTGGGGCAAAAGAAATGTGGAAACCATTCAAGCAAACAAGCGCATCCTGATCACCAGCCACGATGCCTTCAATTATTTTGGAAAAGCATTCGGACTCAAGGTGGTCGGGGTTCAGGGCATTTCCACGGTAACAGAGGCTCCCTTGGCAGATATCATTAACATCGTGGATTTCATCAAGACCCATCAGATTCCCGCGATTTTTGTGGAATCCAGCGTCTCGCCGGCAACCATCAATCGCATCAGTGAGGATTCCGGGACAAGCGTTGGCGGAGAACTCTTTTCAGATGCACTGGGCACGCCTGGCCTGATGGAAACCCATGATGGAAGGAGCTTCGATCTGGGAACCTATGAGGGCTGGATCGGTCATAACATCGCAACGGTAGTGCGATCGCTGCAATAAATTCTGCGCCATTTTTCGCAAAAGACATGCCTCCTGTCAATCAGGGCGAAAAGGGCCCGTCGAAATCAAATCAAGACCTCACTACTTGGATCATTTCGATGAGCTGCGCCCTGCTCTCATGGATCAACTAGGGCCGTGAATTCTCTGAGTGTCCATAAAAAATTGCCGACACCACGTTCAGGGGATCTTTACAATCACCTCCATGATGCTTGTTTGCCTGGAGAGTCCGGTTGAAGGAAGCGAGTCATAAGAGCAGGCCTTTTTCTGATACTCGGCACGCAACGTTGGGGCACCGTGCTTTGCAGGTGCCAAGAACGCTGCAATCCAAGAGCTAGATACGGGATATCCGGCCGTCCTAAAATAATCAAGTCAAGTGCACGAGAATGAATATGCCAAATCCAGGCAGGGTTCTTTCTGGATAAATCGGGTAGAAAGTTCGAAAACTTGGTAATCCAACGGTGAAAGTCAATGGGTGTTCACCTCCAGAATGGAGTTTCAGGTTGGGATGGTTTCAAGGATACCTTGAAGGTGGGCACTTGTGACAAAGAACTAACTTGGAAGGTAGGACCGTGTATCCCCCTTTAAAGTGAGTTTTCTCCATGTAAATGTCATCAAGGAACTTATAACAATCAACATGGTTCGGCGAGCAACGGGGAGGAGAAACAATGAGGTGTCAATCTGACCTTCAGCGTCAAACAAATGCGGATGTCATTTGCGCAGGAGCATGTTGCCGCATCGTGACCATCCGCTGTTATCCAAAACTTCCATCGCCTCCAGCATCTTTTTTTACTTGGGAGATGGCAGGCTGCTTATCGACTTCCTTCTTGCCCTTGAGCTTTTTCTCATTGCTGTAATAGGAAGCGTAATAACGGTTCTGATAGTAATAATAGGAGTAGTAATAAGAATCCTTACCCTCAAAGTCGATATCGTTCACCACGGTTCCCAAAATGTAAATACCGGCATCTTGGACGCGCTGAATGGTTTTCTTGGCATGGTCACGACGTATCTTGTTGAACTTGGAAACAAAAACGATGCCATCCGTTCTGGAAGCAATCATCAAGGGATCACTCACGGCAGATACGGGTGGGCAGTCAACAAAGACTCGATCATATTGATCACGGGCTTTTGAAAGGAGCTCGGCCATACGTCTGGATCCAACAAGTTCAGAGGGATTGTTGGGAACGGCACCACAGCAGATGACATCCAGATTCGGCACCTCCGAATCATGTACGATCTCACCGAGCTCATCAGTTTGACCGGTCAAAAAAGAAGTGATGCCAATCGGGCTCTGCAACTGAAAAGCCTTGTGCATGGAAGGGCGCCGCAAATCAGCATCGATGAGCAAGGTTTTGAGTCCAGTCTGAGCAGTCACGATCGCAAGGTTGGATGCAACCAAGGATTTACCTTCGGCAGGAATGGTACTTGTGAAGGCAAGAACCTTGAACTTGTCGGACTTGTGCACCAGAGAAATGGCAGCGCGTATGGTCCGAAAACCTTCGGCAGCGTTCGACTGAGGGTGCATGTGAGCCTGCATATCTCGCTCAACCAGTGAATTGGTCTTGATATTAGGAATATAACCCAGAAAGTTGAGCTTGAGATAGGTTTCCACATCATCCTGGCTCTTGATGGAGTCATCCATGTAATTGGCGAAAAAGGCGAGGGCAAATCCGAGACCGAGACCACCCATCACACCCAGCACCAGGGTCATTGATTTGCGTGGCTTGATGGGATTCACAGGTTCAAATGCCCTGTCCACAATCACCAGGTTCTGCAGCATATCCTTGGTGTTCAAATCCATCTCCTTGGTTTTTGCCAGCATGCTGTTGTAGAGGTCTTCACTCTGTTTTTGATCCATCACCAAGTTATCGTATTCGACTTTCAGTTCGTTCAGACGGTTCATATCCGATTCACGATTCTTGTAGGAATCGAAAGCACGCACAGATTTTTCCTGAGCAAACCGGGCCTGCTCGCGAAGGATGACCAATTCCTGGTTGGCTTGCACCTGAATCTCTTCGGATAGCTTACGTATCTGTTCCTTGGACACAATCACCGCTGGCCATTTTTCGAGATACTTGACCCGCAGAGAAGTCAACTCGGCTTCCGCAGCCGCAAGGTTGACCCGCAAGCCTTCAATGATTTTGGAATCCTCGATGTAAGGTAACGTGGAAAGGTCAAGGGAATGACCTTTGGCTTCAGCCTCCACAAGGCGTTTGTCAACGGTTTCGACCACTTTCGCGGCTTGAGCGGCTGTTTCTTCTGCCAACTGGTAACTTTGACTCGCCTGAAAGAGTGCTGTACTCACGGTGTTCTGACTCTCTTCCAAGGATGGCATTTTGTTGGTGACACGAAAGTCGTGGACAGCCCTCCGGGAGATCTTCACCTCGCTCTGGAGAGCTTCCACTTCGTTCTGGAGCCATTCGTAGGAGTCCATGGCGCGTAGCCGTTTTTGATCCAGATTGCGAGCCAGAAAGTTATCCAGGAGCTTATTTGCAATTTGAGTGGCTTTGAGAGCCGATGGATGCTCCACACTGATCTCGACCAGACGGCTGAGCCGTATCGGCGCCACGGTAATAGTGTCCCTGACCGCACCGACAATATTCTGCGAATCCGCAAAAACGGGGTCCTTGCCCAGAGACAGATCCTCGACAACCGAGGCAATGATGGACCGGCTCAGCAGGTTTTTGTATTGCGTCTGGAGATATTC
Source organism: Verrucomicrobiia bacterium (assembly GCA_014239995.1). Lineage (GTDB taxonomy): Bacteria > Verrucomicrobiota > Verrucomicrobiia > Limisphaerales > AAA164-E04 > AAA164-E04. The sequence continues at coordinate 669 of JAAZXX010000237.1, read as the reverse complement.
CTGATCATTGGAATTGAAAACGATCGGGGTACCAGCATCCATGATACTGGTCGCCTCCTTGTTGATCTGCAACACGGTGCTGGACTCATAGATGGGAGTTGCCTTGACCAGATAGATGATGCTCAGGGCGAAAACCGAGATGAACGCAGTGACCACATGCCATCGACGTTCCAAAATTACATGCCAGTAATGACGCAGGTTCAGGTTTTCAGCCCCGCCAAGCTCAACGGAGGGAGAAGTATTATTGGATTCCATTGGAAGATTAGTAATGTTTAGAAGAACCGGCTTGGGATCTGAATTTTGTCTCCAGGTCGAATGAATATTTTCACATCATCTTCCTTGGTTTTCAAAAGATCGTTGTAGTTGAAACTCTTACGCTCTCCATCTCGCCAAAGCTCCATTTTGGCTTCCTTGGCGTTGGGCGTAAAGCCATTGGCCTTGGCAACCGCCTCAACCAGATCAATTTTCTTTTCAGGAGGCAATGGGTAGATCCCTGGGAGTTTCACCTCACCCAAGACCGTGTAGAATTGCTCGTTGTATTGGAGCACCTGCACGGAGACATGCGGGGATTTGATGTATCCGTCCTTGAGCCGCTGCTCGATATCCAACTGAATCTGCTGCACGGTCCTGCCGGCCACAGGGATGGCATTCAGCAGCGGAAAGGTGATG
>JAAZXX010000236.1:4457-6085 GCA_014239995.1 Verrucomicrobiia bacterium | reverse complement strand
CGCGTCCTCGCGCAGGCGGTGCCGCAAGGGGGCGTCAACGCTGGCAAAGGGTTCGTCCAGCAGCATGACCCTGGGTTCGCGCACAAGTGCGCGCACAAGCGCAACGCGCTGCTGCTGCCCGCCTGACAAATCACCCCCCATGCGTTTCCCCATCTCCTTGCATATAGGAAAAAGTCGGTAAATTTCCGAAGGGATTTCGCAGATTGAATCACTCCGGCCTTCCATGCCTATGTGCAAGTTTTCTTCTACCGTCAACTTAGGAAAAATCTGCCTTCCCTGGGGGACATAACCGATGCCCGCCTTGACCCTTTGGAAACCTCCCTTCCGGTTGAGTGTTTCGCCATCCAGGCTGATACTTCCGTGACTTGGTTTTTCCAGTCCGACAACATTGCGAAGAAGTGTGGTTTTTCCCACCCCATTGCGCCCCATGAGGCTGACAATGCTTCCCAAGGTAACGCGAAGACTGACTTCATGGAGAATCTTCACTTCTCCATACGAAAAATTCAATTGTTCAACTTCAAGCATGGATCAACGGCCCAGATAGGCTTCAATAACTTGTTGGTTTTGCTGCACCTCCTCAATGGATCCTTCCGCCATCAACTTGCCCTCGCAAAGGACGGACACCTTGGAATCCAACTGGCGAACGAAGTCCATGTCGTGTTCGATAACCACCATGGTATGCTTCTCTTTGAGTTCCAGTAGCAACTCAGCGGTCAAAGCCGTCTCTGAATCAGTCAGGCCGGCAGCCGGTTCGTCAATCATCAACAGCTTTGGTTCCATAAGGATCAACATGCTGATGGCCAGCCACTGACGCTGGCCATGGCTAAGGTATTTTGCCTGGATATTCCGTTTTTCAATCAGGTGCACACGCTGAAGGATGGAATCGATATGAGCTATTTCCTCTCCACCGGTGGAATGCATTAAATCCCTCAGGCATTGCTTTTGGCCGGGTAGTGCGAGTTCCATGTTTTCAAACGTGGTTAGACTATCAAAAACCGTTGGGGTTTGAAATTTTCGTCCGATGCCCCGCCGCGCAATCTCCGTTTCCTTGAGGCCAGTGATGGATCTCCCATCGAAAAAGATCTCACCGGTGCTCAAACGGGTCTTTCCAGACACGAGGTCGCAGAAGGTGGTCTTACCGGCACCGTTTGGACCGATGATGACGCGTAGTTCACCGTGTTCAATTCCAAAAGCCGGCAGGTCGAGGGCAGTAAAACCATCGAAGACCGCCGTGACACCTTCCACAAAAAGAAGGAATCTATTTCCCCACCAATGAACCCCGGTTTCCCTTGGACTGTAATCCTGGTATTTTATTGGGCCGACCACTTGGTTTGGAGAAGGTTTATTCATCTTTTCGGGACTCGGTCGTTCTTTTCTCGCTTTCCCAGGAAGGCAGAAACTGGATCAAACCACGCGGAAAAATCAACACCACCCCGATAAACAAGGCGCCGAGGATAAATTGCCAGTATTCAGCCTTCCACGTGAAGAGTCCGTAATCATGCTCACTTGTAAAATAATCATAGAGTAAATTGGCAGAAAGGGCTCCAAGAATCGCCCCTGATAGAGTGCCACGTCCTCCAAGTGCCACCCAAATGACCACCAGAATAGATCGAGCCGCCTCCATGTCA
>JAAZXX010000236.1:0-4447 GCA_014239995.1 Verrucomicrobiia bacterium | reverse complement strand
GAGTGATGATCCTCATCTGAGGCACATAAAGCATACCAGCAAGACCGGCAACAGCTCCCGCCATCGAGAATGTCACCATTTTGTAAACCCACGGTGGGTACCCTAGAAACCGCAGGCTTGTTTCATCATCTCGAATGGCAACCAAAACGCGACCAAACTTGGACCTGGTGATCGAACGAAAACTTTGATACACGGCAGCCAAAGCAAGCACGGTGAGCATGTAGAGTAACATCTGCACCTTGTTGTCGGATAGCTGGAACCCCTCACTCCGGCTTACATAGCGCTCAAACAATCTTATATTGGAGATTGAAAACACCTTATCTGAGGGTGTTTGACCTGATATCTCAAATCGCTCTGCATCCTTGCTTGCTGTGAATTTTATCCGAAATTCGCTTGCATGCTTTTCTCTCAAATCAATCGTGCGTGGCACGAATGATTCAGCAACAAGCCCGTCCTCGGTCAGCGTGTTGACTGTAAAAGCAAAACCGTCCAACTCCGTTTCCGAAAGATCAAACAATGACGTATAGCTCTTACCTGCAACGATGGGTTTCGCAAGTTGACAAGACAATTTTAATTGCGCCGTCGATTCAAGAACGTAGCCCTTTCCAAGCACGGGACCTCCCTCTCCTTCAATCAGCCAACCATCCGCGCCACGCTGAAAGGATCCGTTCTCGACCATCGAGCGCGGGCCAAATTCAGTGATCGACCTGAAAGAACCAATCTGCTCGAATCGCGTCAATCCATTCGTTCCTCCAAATTTGACCTCATTTCGCTGAAAAAACAAAAAGGCAGCCACTGCGATGGCTTGTGTCAATATGGCGAAATAAACTCCCCGCACACGACTTCGGAAACCAAAAAATCCAATCATCATGGCTACCATCCCAGGAATCAGCATGCCAAGCATTAAGGTAAGTGGAAGATTGAAAAAAGGTTTCCAAAACCAGGGAACAACAGCATCTTCAGGAACTTCTCCTATGTCATAAGGATAGACAACGTAAAGACATGCAGGGATCTTCCAACCGACCCGATCCGTGATGCCCTCAGGTCCGCCATGGTGTGCAAGATAAATTCCCATGCAGTAAGCACCCAGGCAGAAAAAGGTAGCTTGACATAAACTCAGGACCCCCGTGTATCCCCATAATAAATCTAGGCCGATCGCAATGATGGCGAAGGTGAGGTAACGGCCAAACATGTTCACCGTCTCGATGGAGATGACTCCCAATGCATAGAGCAATGGCATGACAATCAAACCGAGTACAAGACAGGCCAGGAAAACCCACTGTGGCATCTTTGAGCCATTCACGATGTCTGGTTTGATGGATTTAGCGGTCATCTGCCCTTCCTTTTCCTGCAAACAACCCGGCTGGTTTGAATTGAATGAAAGCAACAATGATAGCAAGCAGGGCCACCTTTGCCCAAACAGGACCAAAGGTCCAATCACCAATTTCCAGGGGCTCTATCAACTTGGAAATCACCCCGATTCCCATACCCGACCATATCACCCCAGCCAGTTCTCCAACCCCTCCTGTGACAACCACCAGGAATGAATCAACAATGAAGATTTGTTGCCCCATGTCCGGTGTCACCCCGCCAATCATGGTCCACGCATATCCCGCGATACCTGCAATACCTGACCCCAAAGCAAAGGTGTAGAGATCAACTTTCTTCGTATTGACCCCCAGGGTGTTGGCCATATCCCGATTTTGCATAACAGCTCGTATTCGCAATCCGACATTCGTTTTGTTCATCAACCAATAAATAAATCCAATACATCCAGCACAAAGAAAAAGGATAAAAATGCGTGCATAGGGAACGATCACATCCTGCATGACCTCCACTCCCCCACGAGCCCAAGTCGGGGCATTGATACCGATGTTATCCCCATATCGCACACGCACCAACTGGATGAGAATCAGCCCCACACCCCATGTTGCCAGAAGAGATTCAAGGGGACGGCGATAGAGATGTCGAACAACAAGAAATTCGACCACGACACCCACAAGTGCCGCAGCAAGAAAGGAAACAGGAAGGGCAGCTACATAATACCAGTTGTTGGGACTGGACCCGGTATGTTGAAAAATGCGTTGCATTTCAAAAGTCGCATAGGCACCAATCATCATCATTTCACCATGAGCCATGTTGATCACCCCCATAAGCCCAAAGGTGATAGCAAGTCCAAGGGCCATCAGAACAAGAACCGATCCAAGGGAAATACCCTGAATGACACTCCCCATCCTATTCACTACCCATTGGTGTTGATGGATTTTTGCCAGAGCATCCTCACAATTCGAAACCAGTGAGGCAGGAAGTTCGGATTTCAACAGCAACATTTCTTCGATCACAGGTGCAGCCCTGAGACTTTTCATGGCACCCAGGGCAATCAGCGCCTTACTCCTTTGGTCCTGCTCCGCATTTTCTTCCGTTACCTGCATAAGAAGCACACTTTCACGAGCGGCATGGCGAATTTTCGAATCGGGTTCATTCAGGGACATTTCCAAGAGAAACGGCATAGCCTCCATTTGCCGGGGCGGTTGTGCACACTTTTTTACGGCAGCCAATCTGGTTTCGCCATCTCTTGAGGATAAACGCAGGAGCACCTCTGCTCGACGCACTTGAATACGAACCGCTCGAGTGACTTCCACCTCATCCACATCAAAGACGTCAATCCGTTGCTGATCGCCATTTTCGTCCATCAGGGGGTTGCCATTCAAAGGATTCAACAGAAGCCCGAATTCGTTGAAATCCTCGTCCTCAATCGTTTGTTCGAAAACATAAAACACACCATCACTGGTGTGATAAGCACCTTGACGGAACAGCTCAAGCACACGTGCTACCTGCGGCTCTCCCGTAAGGGCCAGCGCCTTAATGGCGCTGGCCTGCTTTTTGGAATCATCACTGATCATCTTCTCAACCAAGGTACCTATTTCGGATGAAGCAACCTGTGCTGAAAGCAAAGAGCCGGGAGCTTCTGCCATATAGGCCTGAAGACAACAGAAAAACAAAATGACTTTCTTCATGCGATACGCGTTTGATATCCTTCGATGGCTTTTTCCCGCCCTGTAGAATCAATCGACAGAAAGGAATGCAATTACTGCCATTAGAGACTTACTGGCTTGGGCCGCCGGTGGGATCTGGAAAGGTCCCATCAGTGTGGAGATAGGGACTGTAGGAATCCGGGGAGACAAGGCCGTCTGTTTGAAAAACAATTTTGAATTGGCCATCACGCTTAATTTCACCGATCAACACAGGTTTTTTGGTGTGTTGGTTGCTTTCGTGCATTTGCTTTGCTCCTCCGGGAGCATTGAACTTGATGCCGTAAACAGCCTTGCGTACTTTATCCACATCGAAGGTTCCTGCTTTTTCACAAGCTTGGGCCCAGACGTAAACACCGAAGTATGCGGCTTCAATAGGATCATCCGTCACCCTGTCACCAGCTCCTGGCAGTTTGTTCTTTTTACAATATTGCTTAAAGTTTCGAACAAAACTCCGGTTGTCACGGGAACGAATTGATTGAAAGTAATTCCATGCAGCAAGGTGTCCCACCAGAGGAGGAACATCCATGGCACGCAACTCATCTTCTGCCACAGAAAATGCCATGATGGGACAGTCCTCGGCACTCAAGCCCTGATTAGCAAATTCCTTGTAAAAAGGAACATTGGAATCGCCGTTGATGGTAGACATCACACAAGCATTACCTCCAGCCGAGAATTCTTTAATCTTACCCACAATGGTCTGGTAATCTTGATGATGAAATGGCGTATACTCTTCCCTTATATTTGCCTCCGGCACCCCATTGGCCAGAAGGTAAGCCTTCAGTACCTTATTGGCAGTCCGAGGGAAAACATAGTCGGTCCCCAGCAGGTAAAATTTCTTCATTCCAAGCTCATTGGACATGAATTCCGCAGCTGGTATCAATTGTTGATTCGGGGTAGCACCCGTGTAGAATACATTCAAGGACTGCTCCTCTCCTTCATACTGAACTGGGTAGAACAGCATGGAGTTGTATTCCTCGTAGACCGGAAGTACGGATTTACGACTTACCGAAGTCCAGCAACCAAAGGTCACCGCAACCTTATCCTGAGTGATCAGTTGTTTGGCTTTTTCGGCGAAAAGCGGCCAATTTGATGCAGGATCCACCACGATGGGATCGATTTTTTCACCAAGGATTCCACCTTTATTGTTGATTTCTTCCACAGCCATTAACACCACATCCCTTAGGGATGTTTCAGAAATAGCCATGGTGCCACTCAGTGAGTGTAGAATTCCAATTTTGACAGCTTGAGCCGGTTGGACGAAGGCAAGAACCGCGCAGGTGAGGGCAATAATCAGTTTATACTTTTTCATGTTTGAAGTTTTCATAAAGGTGAATCATTTTGGAATTAAAAGGTGTAGCTTGCGCCGAGGCCAATTGTCCATCGACTGTCATCACCATCGTAGCCTCCTGCGA
>JAAZXX010000235.1:4489-6090 GCA_014239995.1 Verrucomicrobiia bacterium | reverse complement strand
GGGTTCCGTTTGCCAATGGATGTACCAATATGCGGTCTCAGCTCGTCCTGATGACCTCGGGTGGCGATGGACCCAAATGTGGAAGGCACCTCATACAAGGTATCTGGCTCAGGAATCTCAACATCAGCCAGGTAATCCTGGTAACGTGGAGCATTTTCAAAAAAGTCGTGGGGTGCCTTGAAATGATGACAAACAAAGAAAGGCTTCTCTGGGTCACGGTGCATGCGGAACCATTCCAGAGAAGCATCCGTGATGGCATCTGAGGAATGCTGCCCAGGGTGGGTAATGGTGTTACGGGGCCAGGGCTTCGCCCCCTGTACCCGAAACTCCGGGGCAAAGTACTTTCCCTGGCCGGGAAGCACCTTGTAATAGTCAAAGTTGGGCTCGAGTTTCAGGTGCCACTTCCCGATCATGGCTGTCTGGTATCCCGCCTGGCGCATCATGATCGGCAGGGTCTGGCGCTGCGGCTCGATCCTGCCCTTAAGGTCAAAGACTCCGTGCACGTGCGGATACTGGCCCGTAAGAATACTGGCCCGGCTTGGCGTACAGATGGCGTTGACGCAAAAGGCATTTTCAAACACCATCCCCCCCGCTGCCAAACGGTCGATGTTTGGCGTTGGATCCAGAGGCTTCAGGATGGTCGCGTAGGCCCCTACCGCCTGGGCGGTATGGTCGTCGGACATGATGAAGAGGATATTGGGAGGGCGAGCCTCGGCGTGGAGGCACGAAATGATGGCAAGCGCAAGCGCGCAGGGCAGCTTCAGGTTCATAATGACACCCATGGGCTCTGGATGGTTTCAGACCCTGCTTCAGCCAAGGAACAGGGGTTTGAGGTGGCGTTCATAGATATTCTCGGTCACGTTTTTACCAACAATCTCCTCATGGATCTTGAGGAGTTTGAGATAACGATCTCCCGTCCCGGCGGCCACCTTGAAGGCAATATGGACCAATTGCCGCATGTGGGCATTGAATGCCGGATGATCCTGAATATGCCGAAGGGCATTGGCCAACTGCGATCCCGACCACTCATTCACCGTCTCGCATGAGGGCAGTTTGGCCGGATCAATGTCAATCACCGCGGCATAGGGCGCACAGAGGGCATCCACGTGTTGCAGGGCATAGGCATAGATTTCCTTGGCCAGTAACAAGCCATCACCACCTGCCTCCGCGAGTCCGATCATTTCCTCAAGCCATGTGGTCCCAGCCGTCTTCAGGTGAACCCCTGCCCCTGTGCGCTGGAGCGCCCTGTGAATGATGGGGTAAAGGCTGAATTTATCACTGCCACTGTGCACACTGAGCTTGAGGTTGGAAGGCAGATCATAGTGCTCAACGGCATGGACGATGACGGCAAGATCATCACTGAACTCCTTTTCAAACTGGGCGAGATCTCCCACGTAGTCGACTCCCTTGTTGAAACGACCCGTAAACTTGGGTGCAATGGTCTGGGCAGGAATACCCTCATCGGCCATGGCAGCCAGGATAATCAAAAGTTCATGCGGTCGCTGGGGGGCATCCGTCTCGTCCATGGAGATTTCAGCAATCAGATCATCGTCTCCACGCTTTTCAACAATATAGTGATAAACGTTAGTGGCCTCCTGAAT
>JAAZXX010000235.1:0-4479 GCA_014239995.1 Verrucomicrobiia bacterium | reverse complement strand
TCCTGAATGGCCGAGAGATACTGCGTGGCAACGCGGGCTACCTCTTCCCTGCTGATCTCCAGCGGGGTGTCTATTCCGGGAACCTCCACGGAACCCATCAGTTCGGGATGTGACTTCAGAAAATCATTGACCACGGCAGCGGGAGCCTCCCTGCCAATGAAATCCGCGACGTCAATAGTGAAAAAATCCGAATGCGAAAGGTAGGCATCGACGGTCTTCATGCCAATGTGATCGGCATCCACGTGCCAGGGCCCTTTCCATTCCAAGGCCTCAACTGCCTCCCTTGCAGCCTTCAGGACCGAAGGCGGCTTGGATCCAATGAAGGCATGTTCACGATTGGATTTGTTCCAGACAGGCACGACTTCCACTCCCTCTTTCAGGAGCATTTGACAGGCCCTCAGTTGGGCCTTGGCCTGGTGTGCGAATCGGTCGCCCACCCCAATGGAGTATTTTTCAATCTTCAACATGATGATCTGGTTCCCGGTGGGAACAGGTAAAAAAAAAGCCTTGCCAGTGAATGAGCTCCATCAAAAGGCAAGGCAGGAAAATTGACAAGGATTACCGTATTTTCAGGCCGCCTTGGATCGGGAACGTCCTTTTCGCGGGGCTTGACCGTTTCTTGGGGGCCTTGCATGGCTCCAACGCCGACGACGCGCGTCAGAGCGGGACCTGTTGTCCGCCGATGAGGTAGAGGAAGCCGGTCTGGACACCAGAGGCCTCGCCGCGAGAGGACAGTGAAAATCGTGATCATGGTCAGCCGGGATAGGCTTGCGTATCATACGCTCGATCCCCTTGAGTTGCCCGCGCTCATCAGCACTGCAGAAGGAGAGAGCCTTCCCCTCGCTGCCCGCACGAGCGGTACGGCCGATACGATGCACGTAGGTGGCAGGTTCCTTTGGCAGCTCGTAATTGACCACATGCGTGATGCCATCCACATCAATGCCTCTGGCTGCAACATCGGTGGCCACCAGAACGCGAATCCTCCCGGACCGGAAACTATCCAAAGCCTTCATACGGGCGGACTGGCTCTTATTGCCGTGTATCGCGGAGGCACGCACGCCGGATTTGTTAAGTTTTTCCGCCAGTTTATTGGCGACATGCTTCATCTGCGTAAAAACAATCACACGCCGCGCCTCCAGTTTGTCCAGGACCGAGAGCAAGAGAGAGTGCTTCTTCTTACTGTCGACAAAGAAAACCTTCTGGGCAATCCGGTCCACGGTGGGATCCTCTGGCGCAATGGAAACCGACATGGGATTGCGGGTCAAATCACCGGCAAGTGACCTGATTTCACTGGAAAGGGTTGCGGAGAAAAACAAGGTCTGCCGCTCCTTTGGAAGCAAGCTGATGATGCGGCGAATCTCGTGAATAAAACCCATGTCCAGCATCCTGTCCGCCTCGTCAAGCACCAATGCCTCAATACCGTCCAAACGAATGATACCCTGCCCCACCAAATCCATCAGGCGACCCGGGGTCGCCACCAGGAAGTCCACCCCTTGACGCATGGCCTGTTCCTGGGGTCGCTGACTCACGCCACCGTATACGACGGTTTCACGCACCTTGAGATGCGCACCATAGGACTGGATGCTTTCACGGATCTGCACGGCAAGTTCGCGTGTCGGGGCCAATATGAGGACCCTTGCATGCTTGGAACGATACGGCTTGCGATCGAGTGCCACACGCTGCAGCAAGGGCAAGGTAAAGGCAGCTGTCTTGCCCGTACCGGTTTGTGCACTGCCAAGCATGTCATGCCCATCAAGGATGTGAGGGATGCACTGGCGTTGAACCTCCGTCGGGATCGTGTATTTTCGCTCTGAAAGAGCCTTCTTGATCGGAGGAAGCAGCAGGTCAAAGGTCGTGTCAGTGGTGACTTTGACCGGGTCCTGAGTGCGGGTTGGTGTGCTGGATACATCCGTATTGGCTTGAGCCTCCTGACGGAACGCACGACGGGGGGAAAAACGACTTTGAGGTCGCTTACCTTCTTCTGATAATCTCATGTATGCTTATTTGGTCCGGTGAACAACATTCTTCTCCACCCACCGGACTTTGAGGAAAATGTACTGCCCTGTAGGACAGCAAAGTCGCCCTTGTCACTGGACAGGGGCGGCAGGAAATGAACGAGGATTTTAAAACGACCAGTTCGCTGCAGGCGCATACCTTTAAGCCCACAAGAGGCACAGCACAAGTAAAAATTTTATTTTTTTCTGAACCCACTACATTTCAAGGGCTTGATCACCGGGTCCATGAAAGCCATTTCCTGAAACATTTGGCCAGAAAAGGGGTCAATCTCGTGCGGTTATACAAATCCCCTGCCTTCCGAAAAGCCTCCCCATGCGTTGGATATGGGTGAATCACATTGGCAACGGCCCCAAGGCCCAAGCGCTTGTTCATCGCCATGGCGATGCTTCCCATCAGTTCACCGGCATGGGCAGCAACCACGGTTGCCCCGACTATCCGGTCCGTCCCCCTTCGAACATGCACGCGCAGAAAACCCTCTGTTTCACCCTCAAGAACGGCACGATCCACGCCCGACATCGCTTGTGTGAAGGTGTCTATTTCCACCCCCTGTTCCTGGGCCGACTGGGGCGTCAATCCTACATGAGCCAGTTCCGGCGAAGTATAGGTGGTCCAGGGGATCAAAAGCCCACTGTGTCTGGCCCTTCCCTTGAACAGGGCATTGCGCACCACTGAGCGGGCCATGAAATCCGCGGCATGGGTAAACTGGTAGGGGGAGCAGATATCACCTGCGGCATAAACACGTTTGTTGCTCGTCTGAAAGAAATCATTGATATGAACCCCCTTTCCGGAATAGGAAACACCGGCGTTCTCCAGACAGAGTCCTTCCACATTCGGAGCACGCCCAATGGCTACCAGCAGTTGGTCCACCTCAATATCGAATGTTTTTGTGGGCTGATCATGGCGCAGCCTGATTCTGGAACCGGAACTACTGGAAACCTGAAGTCCACGTGTCCCCGCCACGAACCGGACCCCCTCCTCCTCCATGGCATGCTGAACCACGGCGGCGGCCTCTCGGTCTTCCCTGGGCAAAAGACCGCGGTCTGAGGTGACCAGGGTTACCTCAGACCCAAAACGTGCAAAACACTGTGCCATCTCGGCACCCACGGGCCCGGCACCAAGCACACCAAGACGGGCAGGCCGCTGGGTGAGCGAAAAGAGTGTTTCATGGGTCAGGTAAGGGATGGCCTCCAGGCCCGCGATCGGCGGTGCGGCGGCACGAGCACCCGTGCAGATCACGGCCTTGGAAAAAGTAAGTTTCCTGCCGTCCACCTCAATACTGCTGCCATCCAGAAAACGTGCCTGTCCCAGGAACACATCCACCCCCATGGCAGCGAATCGCTCCACGGAGTCATGCCGGCTGATGTCACTGCGCAGTTTCCGCATGCGCTCCATCACCTTCGAAAAGTCCACAAGGGGCTCATCGGGGACCCTGACCCCTTGTGCTCCAGCTTTCCTGGCGAGGGCAGCGACACGTGCTGAACTGATCAGGCCCTTGGAAGGCACACATCCTGTATTCAGACAATCCCCCCCCATGAGGGAACGCTCCACCAGGGCCACCTTCGCCCCAAGACCTGCAGCCACCGAGGCAGCCACCAGTCCCGCAGTGCCGGCACCGATCACCACGAGATTGTAGTTACTGCAGGGGACGGGGTTTTGATAATTCTCAGGGTGGACGTTGGCACGCAGTGCCTGGTTGTGCACGTCCAGTGGTTCCAGCGCTTGAAAAATCTTCGTCTTCATGTTGCTACATATCGGTTTCCATCGGTGCCTGCCGCCATCGTGCCATGGCTCGCCTGACCATCCACGGGAATAGACCAAGCAGGACAAGCGCAAGGACCAATCCCGGCTTAAGGATCCCCCCCGCCCCCTGCTCAAGCAAGGTATGGAGGCTTGGAAATTGGGAACCCGCATAAACAAAAACACCTGTCGCCGGCAGCATTCCCAGCTGGCTGACCCACCAGAAGGTGCGCACAGATATCGGGGTCAGCCCCATGACCAGATTGATCACAAAGAACGGAATCACCGGAATCATGCGCAGTGTAAAAAGGTAAAAAGCACCTTCTGTTGCAAGAGCTTTATTGACCCGCGATAAGCGCTCACGGAAGCGCGCCTGAATCAATTCACGAAAAAGAAACCGACTCATCAGGAAGGCCAGGGTGGCCCCGGTTGTGGAAGCAAAACTGACCAGCACAAGAGCCTTCCAGAAACCGAGAAACCAACCCAGGCCAAGGGTGAGCAGCGCAGCCCCCGGCAGGGATGCCCCGGTTACCAGCACATAGGCCAGGAAGGCCAGGCCAAGGACCGGACCGGGTGAATGCTGGAGCCGGTTGCGGAGATCCTCCTCACGCTCGTTGAGCGCCTTCAGGTCCAGGGCCTCACCAAACCAATGATAGAACAAAAGCATCCCCAGCAGAAGGCTTGCACCCAGCAACAACCTGGATCCCGACCGTACCACGGGCCGGA
>JAAZXX010000234.1 GCA_014239995.1 Verrucomicrobiia bacterium | reverse complement strand
CCTGCAGCGCGGGTTTGCTACCTTGAGTCATAACGACCAACGAAGGCTGCGCTTCTGCCGTCTCATGGCTGGAAGTTGATCCGTTCATTATCTGGCCGACCTGGCCCCTCAAGCCAATCACCATGTAACCAAGCAGAAGATTACATACAACCAGGAACCCAAGCATGCCCACTGCCCACGAACTGGGGGCGGGCCCTCTCGATGGCACCGCTGCGCCAGATCGATCACTCCGGTGCGTTCTACGACCTTGTAGAACATCCTCGCTGAGTTGTGAATACCAGACTTGGTGATCGCAATCCGGGCACCAGCCCGTGGCCCCTTCTTTTTCAATGGGATACTCGATCACCCTGCCACATTTCGAACAATGAATGCTTTGAGAATGGTTCATATCGCGCCTTGCTTTCAGTCCCTCAGGAGCCCTCCTCGGGCATCTCTGCATCCTCGCTTTCATCCACCTTGGGAGTTGCCATTAATGCAACCGTGGTCTGCACGGATGACAACCCCCTTTTCCGGGCCTTGGCTGCTTGAATGGACGACATATCCTCGGAATCATCAACAAACTCCAGACGGATGCGAACGGCCACAGGGAGTTTGGAAACTTCCGAAGCTGAGTCCCAGTTGTCGTGCCAGACCGTTCCATCATAGTATTGAAACGCGAGTGAGGCGAGTCCGTTGGCAATGGGCATCGGCTGGATTGTTTGCTGAGAGGAAGCCAATAGATTGCGCGTTGTTTCCCTGTATAGGGACATGCCTTCAGGAAGTTCCTCACGCCCATCGTCCATGGGGTCGCCAAGGTAGTAACGTATTTTCTGTAGATGTCCCCAAGGCTGGTTTGTCAGGATAACACCGCTGCAGGCGTAAAACTCCAACTGATCGGCACGCTGTATGCCTCCATTGGAAGAATCTCCTAAAAAGCTGGGAGCGAGGTCCGTCTCGGTCAACAAACATTGCCTCAAGTCCACCTGCATGATCTCGATCAAGCGCATCCTGGTATTCATTTTTTCCATGCGCTCCAGCCGGCGATCACGTAAATCCATGGATTCCATCAGGGTCACCTTGATGACCATGACAATCATGGCAAACGCTACACTGGCAACGAGGATTTCCAGCAGGGTGAAGCCCTGGCGAGCACGAAAGGATGCATCAAAACCCACTTTCATGTCATTATGATGAATTATCTACCAATGTGGCGAGTTCTACCTGATAGGGACGCCCCTGGACGGGAAAGGTGACCCTCACCGTCAACTGAAGCATGTCGCCCTCGAACCATCCGGACTGAACCAGTTCCCACTGGTATTCCATGTGCTCTGGCTGGAAATTGCCGCGACTGGCGGCAAATTGCCAGTCGTCAGTCGCCACCAGTTCCGTAAGAAGCCCATCACCCAGATGGGTTGCAATGCGCTTGCGCTCTGCAAGTATGGAAGCACGATTTGCCAGGACAAGGCCCTGCATCACCACAGGTAAGAGGATACCCAGAAACACGAGTGCGGCAAGCACCTCGGCGAAAGTAAAACCACCACGAGACAGGTTCTCCCTAGAAAATCTCGTTCTGGATAAGGAGCATTTCATCGGCTTTTCGGATCTCATAACTCAATCCGTTGAGACTGCGGGCAATTTGTAGGCGTTGATCCTCACGCTTCCGGTTCTTCAGATAAAAACCCCTCAGACTTGTTTCCTCCATAAGGCCATCAGGGAAGTAAATAATACTAGGAAGCAGACTCATATTGGGCAAGGTGGTATCCAGCTCGAGTTCCAATTGACTGTGAATCTGATAAAAGAAACGGCCCTCTGTCTCTTGCTGCCCCGTGGCCTCATTCACTCCCGATCCTGTGCCGGAGAGTTCTCGTATGCCAAACCATTGGTTTTCAATGTCAAACCACACCTGCATGGGAAATCCGTTGGAGATGGCTTCACGTCGTGCCATTTCAAGCAAACCCACCATGCGACGCGCCTCATCATTCAGCGTCGAATGCTTAAAAAACTGATTCAGGGATGGAGCCGAAACAGCCATGATACTCGCAAGCACCACCATGACCATGATGAGTTCCACAAGCGTGAAACCCTGCCAGGATCTCTTCACTCGATTGTGGATAGCACGTGCCGAAGCATTTGTTTTCATATCATGTTACATGGTATCCGGCATGAGGCAGATCATACGGATGAAGCAACAACTTCCCATCGCAAGCGGCATCAGTCCCTTTTCTGGTAATCCCAATTTGAAATATCGTCAGTTCCACCCACACGCCCATCGGGCCCCATGGACATGATGTCGTATCCCGCATTGTTTTGTTTACCTGGAAACTCATACACGTAATCATTACCCCAAGGATCGATTGGGATCCCCTTTTTGAGGTAAGGGCCCTGCCAGCTGGTGGCGTTGTTAGGCTCATCAATCAGTTCATTCATGCCGTCACTGCCAGCAGGGTAATACCCATTGTCAGTCTCAAACATGTCGAGAGCAATTTCGAGGTTCGCAATCTGGCTGCGCGCTGCCGTCTCCTTGGCCTGCTGGGATCTACCTGCAAACTTGGGCACGACCACGGCAGCGAGTGCGGCCAGAATAACCAATACCAACAGCATCTCCACCAATGTGAAGCCTTTTGAGTGATGGCGATGTGCGTCGTGAGTCAGCTTTGTTAGTATCATAATCCGTTTTGGGTGAGGGTCTTTTATTTAATGTAGTCCTGAATGGTGAAGATAGGAATCACCATTCCGATAAAAATCGTTCCTATGAAGCCAGCAATCAGGAACAGCATCAGAGGCTCCATCAGTGAGACTGCCATCTTCAACTGCTGATCCAGCTCCTTTTCAGTGGTCGCGGCCAGTCGAATCAACTCGTCGTCCAATCGGCCGCTTTCCTCCGCCACCGAAATCATTTCAAGGATGGAACCATGAAACAGAACCCGGCAGTCTGATAAGCTGCGCGCCAGGGAATCTCCCTTTTTAACGCGCTCGATTGAATCTGAAACAGCGTCCACCAGAATTTGATTCCCTATTGAACGGCGCGCAACGTTCAATCCTTGAATCAAAGGAACGCCTGCATTCAGTAGAGTGCCCAACATACGACAGAAACGCGCCATGGCAAACTGAGCATTCAGAGGCCCAATGACAGGAAGGTTGAGCATGACCTGTTCAAACCGACGACGCCCATTATTAGTAGCTAACCAGTTACGAAAAACGACGCCAGCAATCCCAACACCGATGAGAATAAAAAAACCATACGTTTGGCAAAAGGCACTGCAACCGACGATCACCTGCGTCAGCAAGGGCAAAGCGGCATCGAACCCCTCAAACAAAACCTTGAAGCGCGGGATGAAGAAAACCATCAGAAATACCAAGACGGCCAAGGCAAGGAAAAGCAGTACAACCGGATAAATCATCGCCGACAGCACCTTTCCCCGCAGCTCCTTGTCACGTGACTGGAAATCCGCAATCTGGCCAAGCACGATATCGAGAAACCCCCCCGTTTCGCCTGCTTCCACCATGGCAACATACACCTTTGGAAAAGTGTCCGGGAACCGCCCCATCGAGGCGGCAAGCGACATTCCATCCACAACAAAGTCATGCACCGCTTTCCAACGTTCACCTGCCGAAGGGGTCGCCGCCTCCCGATAGAGGATCACCAAGGCACGGCTTAAAGGCACCCCCGCGGAAAGAAGGCTGGAGAGAAGCCGTGTAAAATTCTCCAGCATTTTAAAGGTGATTTTACCTGACTGCCAGGGAAGCAAGGATCGCGAGGCAGATTGGGAAGACGTGGGAGACTCGGTCTTTCTTTCGGTCAGCCTGATGGGCCTGAGACCCTGCGATTCCATCTTGCGGAACGCGTCCTGCCTACCCCCGGCTTCAATAGAGCCATTGGTGGTGCGACCGTCAGCCTTGATGGCTTTGTATTCAAAAGATGCCACAATATCCCCAAAAGATTACAGATTGGAAAGCACCTCGTCCTTTGCCACACGCATCACCTCATCCGGTGTGGTAACCCCTTCCTCGACAAGACGCCACCCGTCCTGGCTCAAAGTCCTCATGCCTTCCTTACGTGCAAGTTCCTTGAGTTCACCGCTGGAAGCATTCTGTAGGATACGCTGACGAATGGGGTAGCTGACACCCATCATCTCGAAGACAGCTCGCCGACCATGATAACCCGTCTGGCGGCATTCCCGGCAGCCGACGGCCTTGTAGAGAGGCGTTCCAGGAGGTATTTTCGCGCTCTCGAGCATGGCCTTGACCCTTTCGGACTTGTCCTGTTCACGACAATGCGGACAGAGTGTCCTGACAAGTCGCTGGGCAAGCACCCCTTCAAGCGAAGAGGCGACGAGGTATGGCTCAATACCCATGTCGATCAATCGAGTCATGGCACTGGGAGCGTCGTTGGTATGAAGCGTGGAGAAAACCAGGTGACCGGTCAAGGAGGCCTGAATGGCAATTCGAGCCGTTTCCTCGTCACGTATCTCACCAATCAGCACGACATCTGGATCATGCCGCAAGATAGCCCTCAATCCCCTGGCGAAGGTCAAGCCGGATTTTTCGGATACCTGTATCTGGTTGATGCCCCTGATCTGATATTCCACCGGATCCTCCACTGTGATGATCTTGCGCGCCATGTCATTGATGGTGTTCAAGGCAGTGTAAAGCGTGGTGGTTTTACCGCTGCCCGTAGGCCCTGTTACCAGAAAAATTCCATGGGGAATGGTGAGGATTTGCTTGAACAGCTTCAATTCCTCTTGCCCCATGCCAATCTGATCGAGTCCCGGAATCGACCCATCTTGCCGAAGTAATCGCATCACAACCGCCTCCCCATGCAACATCGGGATGATAGAAACGCGCACATCCACTTCACCTTGCCGTAACTTCAACTTGATGCGACCGTCCTGAGGAAGGCGTTTCTCCGCAATATTGAGGTGACTGAGAATCTTGACGCGGGAGACAATGGCGGGTTGAAAACGCTTGATCTCGGCAGGTACGGGAACTTCCTGCAGGACACCATCAATGCGATAGCGAATCTGAAGTTCCTCCTCGAAAGGTTCCAGGTGAATGTCCGTGGCGCGTAAGTCAATGGCGTCACTCAACACTTGATTCACGAACCGGATGATGGAAGCATCCTCGGCGGCATTATCCAGGTCCGTGTGTTCCGTCGCCTGTTCATCAACGATCTGGAAGGAGGCATCGTCCTTGAGCGTGTCAATGGTGTCTGCACCAACCCCAAGACGCTTTTTAATCTCCCTCTGGATTGCCTCGGAAGGCGCCAGCACAGGGTTGAGCTTGAGGCCAGTAAGTGATTTGAGAGTATCCAGGCCCTGGGTGGCAAACAAGCGACTTGTGGCGATGTCTACGGCTCCGTTTTCGCGCTTGAGAGGAAGCAGACCTTCTTTGAGGAGTAGACGTGCTGGAAAGAGTCCCAAGACGTCTCGATGGATGTCCACCTCTTCAAGGTCGGTAAACGAGACCGCATATTCCTGGGCCAACCACCGCAGCACTTCGGGCTCGGTTGCGTAACGGTCCTCGTCCCCGCTGCCCTGTCGTTCCAGAAGCCATTTGGCATCAGAAGCAGATAGCTGCCGGGACTCAACCATCTGGTTCAATAATTGAGACATGGCAAGTCGGTGAATAGGTGGTCAGAGGACAGGATCCCTCATGGAATCAAACCGACCATCACGGCAACCGCCTCCTGCTTGACGGTCAGAACAGCCTTCAGGGTATCCTGCGAGTTCTTAAGTGCGGCCTCTTTCTTAGCACGAGCCGCCCGAAAATCCTTGAGCTTGGCCTCAATGTTGGCACCTGACTCGATGGCACCCTGCAGGGCCTCAAGTTCGGGACTACCACCGCGCCCTCGTCCTCGCTCACCTCCCCGCCCTTCACCACCCCGTCCTCCGCGACCAAAGAGGCTGCTCATCATGGAACTCATCCCCCCGCCGCTGCGCGCTGCGCGCTGTTTTTCCTGAACTTCCTCGATCAAAGGAAGGATCGCCTTGAATTCGGCGTCAGAAAAGCCGAATTGTTCCTTCATGCGATCCATCATTCGAGCACGGAATTCCTCCATGTTGAAACCGCCACGACCGCCACGGCCTTCACCACGGCCTTCACCACGGCCTTCACCACGGCCTTCACCACGGCCCTGAGCCATCATTTCCGAGGGAGCCAGAAAATGCATCGCAACGAGGGCG
>JAAZXX010000233.1 GCA_014239995.1 Verrucomicrobiia bacterium | reverse complement strand
AAATGCGCTGTCAGCAAGGTCGATGGTGGCTGTCAATGGTTCATCCGTATGGAAGGTAGTCCCTGGAGGATCATTTGTTCTTTCGGCAGGTTCCACCTGGGTGCCAAGCAAGGCATTGATTTGATTCAGGGATGCAATACGCGATTTCAGCGCGGGCAGGAGCTCAGGACAAGCCTCACACAGTGAAGCCGGATCCACCGTTTCGCCGGATTCAAGGGATGCCTCCCATTGATCCAGGAGTTCCTCAAGTTGTTGTTCCTGGGATGTGTTCATTCCTGTTGTGAGGGTAAATCGTTGAGCATGGTCTGGAGTTGTAGCCGGGCCTGCCTCCAGCGACGTTTGATGGTACGAACATCGACGTGAAGCAGTGTTGCGACCTCCTGTTGCTTGAGGTCATGATACCAGAGAAGATCAAAAACCTCCTTCAGCTCCTCGGGAAGGCGATGTACCTGGGCATGTACGTCTGTCCATTGAGCCGCCAGGCTGGGGTCAGCTCCGTCGTCGGCGTGTTCAAAGGGCCTGGGGCTGGCGGTTTCTTCCTGAGCGACTTGTGTCTGGTGGTTGTGTCCCTGTCCCAGTGGCCCCTGATAGTGACGTGCAAGGTCAATCAACTCAAAGCGTATTTTTTCCGCTGCCAGGCGTAGAAAATGACGCGCATTCTGGAGTGGCACTTTCTCAAGTGCCTTCCATATTCGTATGGAGGCGTTCTGAAAGATATCCTCCGTCTGTTCCCAACGACGGACCGGTGGAAAATCCCTTGCGATGTGGCGTGTGAGCCGAAGTAATCTTTCCCAGGTGCAGTTGAAGAGCTCGGTGCGGGCGGAAGCGTCTCCTTCGGTCAATCGATCGATCAAGGCCTGAATCTGGGTGGTTTGGTCGTGTGGTGTTTTCATGGGATCGACGAGCTGGGTTTGGCTTCCCCTGGGATGGTTCTGGTCCTGCTTTCCGAGTCCAGGCTGCAGGAGGCCTCAACCTCCCCTGCGTCTTCCGGGTTTCGAGTGGGCATCAGTGCGTTCCAATGGTGCGTTCCAGCAGCCATGAGGTGTTGGCCGAGGGTACACAGGGCGATGGTCAGTCCCATCCAACCGGCCTCACCCATGAATTGACTGACAAGTATCAGGGCCATGCCGTTGTTGTTCATTCCCACCCCATAAGTGACGGCCATACGGTCGGGCCTGGGTGCGGCTCGCCATTGGCCAATGCAAGCTCCCGCCGCAAAGGCCAGCAGGCAAGACCCCAATGCGCCTGCCATCAATATGCCCAGCAAGGTGGGACGGAAGGGGTTCATCGCCTGCGGAATGAAAGAAGCTCCATGCATGTAATTCAGTAGAAGCAGGTTCACGGCGTTGAGCAGTCTTGCATGGCTCCTGAACCTGATCAACCAGGTCTGCTTCAGGGCATACTGGGCGGAGACACCAAGGGAGATCGGGAGGAGGATCCATGTGATGATGAAACGGACATTCAAGCTGCCCATGGAGGCGGTAAACTCAGTGCTGGGTGGTCCTGTAAGGATTTGAGAGGTGATCCAACCTACGACCGGGATGATCAACGGTATCAGCAGGGTGCTCAGCAGGACGATCCCGAGGCTGAGAGCCAGGTTGGCATGACCTTGTTGGGCCCATGCGGTCGATGCATTGGCTGCGGGCATGATGGAAACCACGGCAAAACTGGCAAACATGATGGCCCAGAGTTCCTCTGTTTCCAACTTGCGAGCGAGCAGCAACATGCCGATCCAGAAAACGGCTAGAAAACCCTTTATCAGCAGACTTGCCATGGGTAGGAGGGGACGCTGACGCAGGTTGCTCAAGTGTCGTTCGTCCACGAGGAAACCCGCCGTGAAAAGGAGGATCGACAGCATCAGCAAACTGCTTGTGACCGGTTCACCCAGCACTGGGAGTTCTCCCCAGCTAAGTGACTTCAACCACAGACCGGGCCTTGGAATCACGGCTGCCAAACCATATGCCGCCAGGAGCAGGAATATGAAATGCCTGTGCAACCAGTTCTTTCCATGGGATGCCTTCTTCATGTGCCTGTCTCGAACTTAGCCAAGGATGATTCTCTTGAAAACTGAATTTCGAGATTCCTCCAAGCCCTCAAGGTTCCTTTCAATGCTCCTTAGCGAAAACCGGGAATGCAAGGGGACACTTTTTTATTTGTCCATATCACCCTGTGAAAACAAAAACCCTGCAGGTGATCCTTGGGGATTTCCTCTTTCTGGAAAATATGAATGGGGATAGGGGTGAGTCCGTCTGCAGGCGGTTAAACGCTTTACAGATCCTGGAGCCCAGCGGATGATGGCCGGCCAGGAGAACCTTGTTCATCCAATGACCGCGAGGTAATCCATTGACCATCGAAAGACTTGCACGTGTATAGAGACGCATTCTTTAACTCCCATCGAGGTGGCAAGATCGCTTATCGCGATTACGGGCCCCCTGATGGGAAACCGGTTTTTTATTTTCATGGTTGGCCAGGATCCCGGTTGGAGGGAGGCCTTTTCTGTGCCAGTGCCCGGGAATTCGGCTTACGCCTGGTCGCGCCCGAACGTCCGGGATATGGTCGTTCCTCCTCCCGTCAGGATTATGGCTGGAAGGATTGGGTAGAGGATGTTGGGCAACTTGCAGATGAACTGGGAATGGATCGTTTCAGGGTGATGGGCATGTCAGGGGGGGGGCCGCATGCCTGCGCGGTCAGCAGTATCCTTTCCCGCAGAATCCTGCGATGTGCCTTGGTCGTCCCCATGGGCCCCTTGGATGTTCCTGGTGGATTTGAATGCATGACGCTGCCGCAGCGGTGGCTGATACGCATGGCCCGCATGTGTCCATGGGCTGTCCGTGGACTCATGCAACTGGGAAGGCAATGTCTGCTCCGGAATCCCTTGCTGGCACTTAAAATCCTTGTCCGTAGTGGCCTTCCCCCAGCAGATTTGCAGGCATTGGCGCAGGTTGAAAACCAGGGGGCATTTGCAGCTTCCATGCAGGAAGCCTTCCAGGGCGGCGTCCAGGGGATGTTCGACGATGGCATGCGCTTCATGTCGACATGGGATTTTGACCTGACCCAGATCGTTTGTCCGGTGCATGTGTGGCATGGAGATGAGGATACCGTTGTGCCTATCGCATATGGGCGATACCTGGCCGCTCATATGCCTGATTGTCAGGCAGACTGGTTGCCCGGCGAGGGACATTTTTCAGTCGCGCTTCACTGGTCAAACGATTTCTTCAAGTTCCTGGCACAGGAATGATGGAATGGGTAGATCGGGTGTTGCCTGGAATTTCTCGGCACTATTCATCCCGCACGCAATCACCTGCTTGACTTCGGGGCTCAGTGCACTTAGCTAGTGGTTGACAACAAATTAGAAAACCACCTAATGAAGCCCCGTCCATTTTTCCATGCATGGTTGTTGATCACGACCATCATCCTGCCGGTCGACACCGCCTTTGCTGCATCAGATGTCTCTTTCATGCGTTTTATTGAAACCGGCACGATGATGGGCCATGTCGACACGGCCATACAGACCTATCGACATCCCTCAGGTTCTGAGGTGGCCCTGGTAGGGGCGGTGCACATTGCCGACAAAGCCTACTACTCGAAGCTCAATGAACGTTTTAAAACTTATGACGTCGTGCTCTATGAAATGATCAAGGACGCCTCTGTTGATCCTTCCAGTCTCTCGGCTGGGGGACATCCCATCAGCCAGATGCAGCTTGTCATGAAAAACATGCTGGGCCTGGCTTTTCAGTTGGAAGGGATCGACTACGGAGCGGATAACTTTGTACATGCCGACCTGGATCCAGCCACCTTTGCACGTCTCCAGGGAAGCAAGGGGGAAAACTTCTTTACACTTGCACTGCAGGCCTTCTTACAGGAACAACGGCTCATGGCCAACGGTCAGTTGCAGGGACTAAATGGGCTGGGCCTTCTCTTGGCCCTCGCCAGTAATGACCGTGAACACACCCTCAAATGGATGTTTGCACAGCAACTTACCGAGTTGGAATCGATGATGGCCGGCATTGACCAGGGAATGGACGGCAAGGGCTCCGTCATCCTCAGCGGTAGAAACGCCAAGGCATTTGAGGTGCTCGACAAGGAACTGAAAAAAGGCCCCAGGCGCATTGCGGTTTTTTATGGGGCCGGGCACATGCCAGACATGCACCTGCGGCTTGGCCAACGCGGCTTTCGCCGCGCGCGCGAGGAATGGCTGGTTGCCTGGGACCTGAGTCCCAGGAAGTGATGACCCTCGCCCCGGTTGAACGGGATGCGTTGCAACTACCGCGTGCTACTCAGATGCCAGCATACGCCTGAACTGGGTGGAGCTCGGAAGGGGCTTCCCCTGTGTTCCCCCAGGCGGGTATTGTTTGTTTTGAGTTCGTCCTGTGCATGTCTGGATGTGAAACTCAACAACGACATCTCTTGATGCATGTATGGCGATGAAATCTAAAACGACCCCGGTATTCCAGGACTTGACGCGTGCCCTCAGTGACCCGGGATTTTATCCTCACCAACCTTCTTCCGTCAGGGTCATCCACACCCATGCCTCGCTGGTCGTCCTGGCAAGGCCATTCGCATACAAGATCAAGAAACCGGTGGACTTTGGTTTCCTGAATTACGCGACCCTCGCCCAACGCAAACATTTTCTGGAACGGGAACTCATGCTCAACCAAGCGTTGGCCCCAGGCGTTTACATGGAGGTCAAACCGGTGTTCTGGAATGAAGGGAAACTGACATGGCAGGGAACCGATCCCGAGGACTGGATCCTGGTGATGCGATGCCTTTCAGAAGACGGGTTCATGCATCGCAGAATGCTTCGAGGAAGCATTGGTAAGCCAGAAATGGAACGTATCCTCGCCTTGCTCCATGATTATTACGGATCCACCGAGTCGCAGTCATCTCAACGAGGGACCCTTCAATACCTGCGTCAGGCGATGCGCATTAATTTCAGGATGACCGAGTCGTGTGTCGGCGATCTCCTGGATCGCCCCGTGCATCAGGCCCTCAAGCGTTATGCCCGCCGGGGATTGCTTCAATGGAAGGGAATTTTCAAGGATCGCATGAAGGACCGATGGCGCTGGTGTCATGGAGACTTGCATCTGGAACATGTGCATCTGACTCCCAAAAAGATACGGATCTATGATTGCATTGAGTTCAACGACGGCCTCAGGTGGATTGACATGGCCAATGACCTGGCCTTTCTGGCCATGGACCTGGATTACCATGGACACTCCGAACTGGCACGGTATCTGACCCGAAGGGCCTCTGAAATGCTGGAAGATGACACGCTTCCCGTGGTCATGGATTTTTATAAATCCTACCGGGCCATGGTGAGAGCCAAGGTGGCATCCCTGCAGGTTCAACCCACGGCGCATCGGGCAGAAGCCGATCCTGAACAAGGCCTCCGGGCCACCCGCTATTTTCAACTGGCTCTGGAATATGCCCTGAGCGGGAAAAAAGCAGTGGTGTTTGTTGTCATGGGGAAGGTTGCCTCAGGGAAATCCACCGTGGCAGCCTTGCTCGCATGTTGGCTGGGTTGCGAGCACCTCAATTCAGATTGCATACGGAAGGAAATGGCAGGGGTGCCTCTCCATGAACGCCCCAACCCGGCGCAACGACGGAGGCTTTATTCCAAGTCCATGACCCGTAGAGTCTACCAGGCGATGCAACAGAAGGCATGGGCCATGGTCAAAGACGGTTTCCCCGTGGTCATGGATGCCACCTTTTCAGACTCAAGACAGCGTGCGTCCTTTCAGAGGATGAGCACTGAAAAAGGGATTTCGGTGCGCTGGATTGAACTTCATTGTTCCGATGTGACGGCTCGTGCCAGACTCAGAAAACGGGCGACGGCTGAAAAACAGGTGTCGGACGCCGGATGGGACCAGTATCCATCACTGAACGCAGCCTACGTGGCGCCAGAAAGCAGTGAAGGCTTCGCTTTCGCCAGGGTCACAAGTACGTCCCGCACCGATCTCACCCTGCAGCGGGTGCTCAATGCGCTGATGGAGATGCAACTTGGACTGACCCCAAAGTAGCCCGCTGCGCATGCGTCCCTGCGTCGGCCAGCGACAGGCAGGTGTCTGGACGATGCATCCTTCTCCTGCTGTGGAGGTCAGGGTTTTGTCTTCTTCTCCTGTTTTCTGGTTTCAGAGGACATGTAGCGGTTGACCGCATTGA
>JAAZXX010000232.1 GCA_014239995.1 Verrucomicrobiia bacterium | reverse complement strand
TCATCTCCATCGGCAATCGCGGCAACACCGGAGGACTTGGTAAACTGCGAACGGTTCTGGTCCCCGGCAGTTTCCACCCACCAGTCCTTGTTGGCAAAACTCCAGCCTGCCCACTCGGTCACGCCATCCATATCGGTCCCCACACCGGGAACGCCCGAATCGTCGATGGTCCAGCCTTCGGGTCCGGTCTTGGTCCAGACTCCATCACGCGCCACCTCTTCGTCCACACTCGAACCCAGCGTCAAGCCATCAAAATCCTCGAAGTAAAGTGAAGGTGTCACGCCCCGCACCTCAATATTGTCAATGGCCCACCACCAGTTGTTGGCAGCCTCCAGATAACTGAAAGTCAGTTTCAAGGTACTGGCACCGGCAGGATTATCAATACTCACCGTGACCGTGTCATTGGGTGCATGATCCTTGTAGTTTTCATCATTCTCTGAACTGAAGCGCAACACTTCAACCGCTGCGCCACCATCGAAGGAAGCTTCTACCAGGCCGGTCTGCAGGACCTCGGGCCTCCAACTGCTGTTAAAGCGAAGCGTCATCGTGCCCGGTTCGACACCTATGACGGAAATCTCAGATGTGGTCAGCAGGGTGTTCATCAGTCCAAGAGAGTCAGGGTCTCCCTTGTCATCCCATTCATCTCCATCAGCAATGGCAATCGTACCGATGCCCTTTGTAAACTCGGTTCGACGCTGGTCTCCGGCCGTATTGGACCACCACACACGATCGGCAAAACTCCAACCTTCCCACTCACGCACACCGATCTCGGGATCATCAAGACCTGGGAGATCGTTGACCCTGTCCCAACCTTCTGGAAGGGTGTCTGTCCACACGGCATCGCCGGCCAAAGCCTCGTCCACGTTCGGTCCCAAGGGGAGTCCTTCAAAGTCTTCGCTGAAAAGCACGATACCTGGCAAACCGGCCTTCACCTCGAGCATGGCCGCATTGCTGGGCGGTGTCGAACCACCGGCATTACTGACCACCACATGGTAGTTTCCGACTGCTTCGGCATCCGCTGCGGTCACCGTCAGGGTGTTGCTGGTCTCATTGGACTGCTCGGTAACGATAAGTCCTTTATCAGGCGAAGCCTGACCCTGCTGGTTGGATTCACCCTTGAAAAACCATTCATAGGTAAAAGGACCCGTCCCATCAACCTCAACGGTAAAGCTCGCATCCGTACCTTCACTCACCTCAATCGAGGAAGGCGATGCAAGCAATGATGGCGGCTTGACACCCGCATTGACGACCAGGTTGTCGATGGCCCACCACCAGTCGTTACCTGCATCAAACAATCCAAATTTCAGGACAACTTCCTTGGCTCCAGCGGGATTGTTAAGATCTACAAGGACCGTTTCGTTGGGCACATCATCCTTGAAATTCGGGCTTGCAGGATCTGAAACCCAGAGCAGGATTTCCTGAAATTCACCACCATCAAACGAGACCTGCAGATTCGCACTCTGATGGTAATTGCTGTCAAACTCATCCCGCCAGCTCGAGGCAAACTGCACGAAGGCCGTTTCTTCAGCAATCCCATCGAGGGAAATGGCGGGGGAGGTCATGTAGGTATTGTACCAACCGTTCTCCGCAGAATCCAAGTGTGTCTGATCATCCCACTCATCCGGATCGGCAACAGCCACGGTACCCTGGCCCAAGTTGAATTCGCTTCGGCGCTGGTCCCCTGCGGCAGCGATCCACCAGTCCTTGTCAGCGAAACTCCAACCGGCCCACTCGGTCACACCATCCTCATCAGGGTTACCCACCCCGGGAACGCCACTGTCATCGACCATCCAGCCTTCCGGGCCTTCCCGAGTCCAAGCCATACTGGATGCGAGATTCTCGTCCAGATTGGGTCCCAAGGCGAGGCCCTCGAAATCTTCAAAATAAATGGCCGCATCAAAGGCATGCTCGAATGTCCGTATATTCGTCGGTTTCTGTAACTCTCGAAAGCTGAATTCCAGCGTCAAGGTGTGTTTGGTTCCGGGAGCAAAGGGAAGCTCACGATCGACGGACACACTGAAAACATCTCCAGTCTGGGTAATGGTAGGACTCTGCGCCTCACCGTCCAGAAGCAGCACAATGCTGGATTGATCGATGACCGAGTCGCCCTGATTGATTTCCACGCCGATGTCCGTGCCACGATCAGCCACGTTTCCAGAGGGAGTCCAGGCCTGCACAAAGGGGGGAACCGCCGGCAACACCTCAGGTAAACCGTCCGCCGTGGCTCCACCCAGAGCCACCGCATGGCCAGGAGAAACAACCTCATCCCTCAATTGAACACTGTTCACAAAACCTTCGGTGGTGAAACTGAATAATGTGATGCCCAGCTGTGTATCAAGCGTCAAACGCCCAAAGGGCAGTTCATCCGCCGAGATGGGAGAAGTGCCTGTCAATTGACCGTCAATGTAGCGGGATATCAGCTGATTACTGCCATCCACCGTGATGATGACACGGTGCCAGGTATCCGCTTGAATCACACCGCTGCTTACACCGGCGATGAGGGCATTGTTATTTCCAATGCCCAATTCAGATCCTGCAAAATCGATACTTGTGTCGCCAAGCCCCCTGGCGGAACCATTGGAGCCTGCCTGGTAATAAAGGTCAAACATCAGGGAGTAATTGTTGGCATCGCTGATACCATTGGAGACAGGCATCACGAATCCGGCATCCTCTTCATTGAGGGCGGGGAATTTCATAACCTGAGCACTTTCACCATTGATCGCCCCGATGGCGAAGGATTCGGTGGTTCCGAATTCGCCTGAAGCAAACAATTCACTGATGGGATCACCACCATTGGCGCTGTTCAGGTTCTTGTTGAACTGATAGAGGGCCACCTCCTGGGCCTGTACAGTCACTGCAATACCCACGGCCGCAGCAAGAGCGGCCAAGGTTTTCCTAGCATTCTTCATGTTTATCATGGTTCGTGTCTGGGGTTGTTGCCGTGATTCACTGCAAAAGGCAGCAAAGCGCGGTTTTCAGTCTAAAAAGAGTGTTGCCCTACTTGAGTGCGTTGCGCTTTTGCATGAATTTTTCAGCCCGCCGATCGCCTTTTTCAGCAATAGCACGATTCATTTCGTCACTCATCGTGATCAGGCAGCGGCTGGCGGTCTCACGCTGCACCTTGGTGATATCCTGACGTGCACAAAGACCTTGAAGGATGGTGGACGATTCAACGAATTGCTGTTTGGAATAGCGTATGAGAATATCCTGCACCATTTCCTTGACCTCATCCGAGGCGTCTGCAAAAGACTCGTTTAATACGGAATTGATCTGAGATGGTTCGACGGCATCAGGACCTGTGTAGACTTCCTTGCCACAACCCGTCCAGAGCAGGTTGGCGAGAAGCAGGATAATCAAACTAAGGGAAAAATGGTTTTTCATGATCGCGTGTGAACAGGGTGTGGAGACAATCAAGGCTGCTGCAAAGGCATCTCACCAGTATACCACCGATAATCAACCCCAACTTTGAAACTAGAAAATTTGACAGTGGATACGTGACCTGGAAGCCACAGTATATTATTTTTTTCGCCATGCCGGTACCATTCGAGCCACATTTCACGCTCTGGGTATAAACCCGCCAAACTGTTCCTCCACTGGGTCAGGATTTCAGATTGTCCAGGGAAAAGCCCGATGGAATCACTCTCTCCCTCCATTTTCTGTTCAGCCGCATCCTGACAAAAGATGGTGGTGTTCGGGCTGATATAGGAGGAAACTTTAGGCCTCTTGTTACCGTCCGTCAGTTTCCCGTTGAGCCCAAAGGCTGAGTCCAGCCAGAAGGAGGCTGGAAAACGCAATCCGTCCTCCCGCCATTCGTCAACAATCTTGGCACTTGGACAGTTGAAAACCGATCGTGTGTTGCCAATGTAGTCCTTGTAACCGATACCCCAGTAAGCTTTGCTGTGGTCCTTTTCAAGCTGCGTGGTCGAACGCGGATTGATGGTCCACATGCCGTGGTTGGGAAAGTTTCCGTTGATGTTCCAGTATTCGTCGTTGTTGTCATCGGCATACATAATGGCTGCCAGACCGATCTGCTTCAGGTTATTGATGCATTTGGTTTGCTTGGCCTTTTCCTTTGCCTGGCTCAGGGCGGGTAAGAGCATACCCGCAAGAATGGCAATAATGGCAATCACTACCAGCAACTCGATGAGGGTGAATCCAGCAGCAGAACTGGGTGCATGGCGTAAAAGGCGTCTTGAGGCGTGTCTAGTCTTCATAATTCAAATGTGGGTACGCGAAAGGAGGCAGAGGGGAGTGTATTTTAATACGCGCCGCCAAACCAGAATTTCTCGAATTTTAAACCTGAGTAAGTCAAAAACAACCATAATCTAACTGCATTCTTTGCATGATAATCATGATATTTTGTTTGAGTAAAACCACCAACAAATGGACAAGAAAAATTTCATTCATGCCAAATGAGTATCCAGGATTACCCACAAATCTCGACCTGAAGGTTCCATCCTACGCAAACTACCCTCTGCGAGACATTTTTTAAGGTGATATCGCACCAGAACACATAAGAAAAAGATAGCGGGATATGGCAGGAAAATGAATCAAAAGTCACAATAAGGTAACAAGCAGAAAACCTTACGATAGCTTTCATGAAAGTCGGAATCCTGGTGATGGACCAACAACCTGCCTTGCCATGGCCAAATTACGCATACTCAACGGCTTGGCGTGAACTCTTCAAAATCGTTTTCGTGGAGAGCATGGCTCAGGATAGCCATGAAGGCTTCCATGATGGGCGAAAAGTGCTTTTTTGCATGATGGACCAGGTAGATTTTGCGAGAGAGAGGCATTCCATCGACATTGATCACTCTGAGCTGATTGGCCCGAATTTCAGCTTTTAATCCATGGATGGACATGAATCCGAAGCCAAATCGAGCCGCAACAAGATTCTTGATAGCCTCAACCGACTTCACTTGGATGGTACGACCAAATTTCACGTGATGGGAGGTCAACCAGTTTTCAAACAAGCGTCGGGTTGCAGATCCACGCTCACGCATGACACAAAGTTCCTCCCCGAGCAACTGCGGCGCGATATGATCCATTTGGGCCATGGGGTGGGTCGGATTGGCAAAACAAACCACCTCGTCCTGAAGGAGGGATTTAAGAACAAGATCTCCATTGTTGAGATATGCCCCCACAAAGCCAAAATCGAGCGAGTTGTCGATAATCATCTGCTCGACCTTCTGCGAATTATCTGCCACATAGTGCAGGTCAATATCGGGAAATCTTTCATGAAAGCGTCCAAGTACTTTTGGCAGAAGGTAGCTTCCTGGGGTCGTACTGGTTCCAATGCGCAAGGCCCCGTGCTCCATGGAGCTGTGGGCTTGTACTGCCTCTCTGGTGCGTTCCAGTGCACCCAGTAACATCTCCGCCTCCTTGGCAAGTGTCTGTCCTGCCTTCGTCAGGTGCAGAGACTTGCCCAGTTGCTCCACGAGCTGTGTCCCGAATTCGGATTCAAGTTGCTTGATTTGACGGGAAACTGCTGGTTGCGAAAGATAAATCTCCTCGGCAGCACGGGTGTAATTGAGGTGCTTGCGCACAGCCAGAAAGGTTTTCAAGAATTGCAAGTTCACGTGTAGAAACGGGATTTTAATGTCGGAGGGAGAAAGGTCACACGAAGAATATGCAAATTGAGTGTTATTCTCTGACGGGAACGGCACTTTTTTTCAGCACACTGTAGGAACGCACATAGCTGTAAAAAACAAGGCCCTGATCTGGGTCCACAGTAATGAAACGCCTGTCCTTCTCGTAAAAGGTGGGTTGTTGAACAGCCATGGGTTGCCACCATGGGTAATTCCCCACTCCCTGATGCCATTGGGAATATGGCAGCGGATTCTCAGTTTGTGACTCCAGTCCAAGCGTCGATTGAAC
Source organism: Verrucomicrobiia bacterium (assembly GCA_014239995.1). Taxonomy (GTDB): domain Bacteria; phylum Verrucomicrobiota; class Verrucomicrobiia; order Limisphaerales; family AAA164-E04; genus AAA164-E04. Next base: position 323 of record JAAZXX010000232.1, on the reverse strand, counting down.
AAATGCCTGTATCACTTCCTCGCTGCCCTTGAATCGCACATATTCTCCGTAGACATCACCGTCCTTGTAGAGACCAGGCTCGAGCCTGAAACATACCTCAGTGGCTGATTCAGGATAAGATATCTCGTGACGATGCTTTTCAAAGAGACTTCGCTTTGCTTCAGCAGAGAGAGGGGACTCCAGACCAACAATCACAATGTCCGTGCGTAACAACCAGGAAAGCCCACCCCCAATGGCCACCAGGCAAAGAATCATGGCAAGTGTCAACCTGGTCTTTTTAGCGCTCATGGGGGGCATTCAAGCCCCCTCGATCTCATTTGGCA
>JAAZXX010000231.1 GCA_014239995.1 Verrucomicrobiia bacterium | reverse complement strand
CAGTCGGCCTGATGATGATTCCCAGGCTGCTTTCGCGAGGTACCTCGCCTGCTGCTCAGGAGGACCACTTCGCTGCCATCCTTCAGGCTGCGCCTGAACTGCCGTCGGTGATCTACAACAGCCCTTATTATGGTTATGAAACGCAAGCCGGCCTTTTCTTCACGCTTCGCTCGCGATATGCCAATTTAATAGGGTTCAAGGAGTTTGGTGGACAAGGTTCCCTGAGCTACGCAGCGGAACATATTACGGGGGAAGATCCTGATTTGGCCCTCCTTGTGGGGGTTGATACGCAGGTGTTTCACGGGTTTGTTCATTGTGGAGCCGTAGGTGCGATCACAGGAATTGGCAATGTTCTACCCGGGGAAGTACTTCATTTTGTGGCCCTTTGTAAAGCCGCTGCCGCTGGCGATGCCCAGGCCAGAAAACATGCCACGGAACTGAACGAGGCACTCACGGTGCTTTCCTCCTTTGATGAGGGCCCGGATCTGGTGCTTTACTATAAACATCTGATGGTCCTTGAGGGGAACAGTGCTTTTGATCGGCATTTCAATCATTCCGATCGTCTTTCTGCAAGTCAAAAAACCTACGCTACTGCGCAGTTGAGGCAATTCAAGCAGTGGTGGAAAGACTGGGAGGGCAAGTCTTTCCAATGTATCGCGTGAACGCCTCCGTAGTTTCCCTTACCCAGCTAACACATGCCCATTTCTGTTCCAAGTGTTCACGTCATTGATTCCCACACCGAGGGGGAACCCACCCGTGTGATCATCGAGGGTGGTCCCGACTTGGGGCAGGGGAGCATGAAAGAAAAGGCGGAGCGCTTTGCCAGGGATTTTGATGGGTTTCGAAGGTCCATGATCTTGGAGCCACGCGGATCAGACATCTTGGTTGGGGCCCTTTTGTGTCCGCCTTCCAGTCCTGCATGTGTCGCCGGAGTGATCTTTTTCAATAATGTCGGCCTGCTGGGCATGTGCGGACATGGTACGATCGGAGTGGCGATGACCTTGGCCCACCTTGATCGCTTGAAAACCGGCAGGCACGCGATAGAGACACCGGTAGGTGCGGTTGGATTTGAACTTCTTGGTGGATCCTTGGTAAGCATCGAGAACGTTCCGAGTTGGCGATATCGGAAGGATGTCGAGTTACAGGTGGAGGGATTGGGAACGGTGGTGGGTGATATTGCATGGGGCGGAAACTGGTTTTTCCTGACACGGTACTGTCCCTGTCCCTTGACGGTTGAGCATGTCGATCGATTGACGGCGGTCACTCTTCAGATCCGTCGTCATCTCGATAAGCATGCCATCACCGGTGCGCGCGGGGAACGGGTGGATCACGTCGAGCTGTTTGCTGCGGGCGAGGCTCACGATGCCCACAGCCGTAATTTTGTCCTTTGCCCGGGTGCGGCGTATGATCGCTCCCCCTGCGGAACCGGTACCAGTGCGAAGCTTGCCTGCCTGGCAGCTGATGGTCTCTTGGCGCCGGGTAAACCATGGGTGCAGGAAAGCGTCATCGGTAGCCGTTTTGAAGCCAGTTTTCGTGTCGCTGAAGATAGTGGTATCATCCCCTCCATACGAGGTTCGGCGCATGTTTACAGTGAGGCCAGGCTTCTTTGTCATCCTGACGATCCCTTCGTGGGAGGCGTCTATCACTCCCGGATGACTCCTGAAGCTACACGTTGATATGAGTAAGGCCACCCCATCCGTATTGATTGCCGGCGGTGGCGTGATTGGTATTGCATGCGCACATTATCTTCATCGGGCCGGATACCGGGTGATTGTCATCGACCAGGGTAAGATCGGGGCTGCCTGTTCCCACGGAAATTGTGGTTATATTTGCCCGAGCCACGTGCTTCCCCTGACCGAGCCTGCTGCTCTGCGTGTTGCCATCAAATCCCTTTTCCAGCCGGATGCCCCTTTCCGTGTCAAGCCAACCCTCGATCTGAAGGTATGGCGTTGGTTCTGGGAGTTTGCCCGGCGATGTCGTCATCAGAAGATGCTGGAGACTGGAAGTCACCTGAAAGCCCTTCTGGATACTTCCATGAGTGAGTATCACCGCCTGGTCAATAAGGAAGGGATCCGTTGTGAGTGGCGTGAATCCGGTTTGCTGTATGTGCTCAGGACGATTCAGGGCATGCGTGATTTTGCCAAGACCGATCGTTTGCTGACAGAAGTTTTCGGTGTGCAGGCAAGGCGTTTCGAGGGGGCAGCCCTCCCAGGACTGGATCCATCCCTCAAGGCTGGTCTGGCTGGGGCATTCCTCTATGAAGACGATGCGATGCTCCGTCCAGAACGCCTCTGCGCCAGCTGGAGGGAGCATTTGCTGGATGAGGGGGTTGATTTTCTGGAGGATTGCCGAGTGCTCTCCGTTGATCGCAGCAAGGGGCATGTCCTCTCGTTGCTTACATCCAAGGGTCCGATGCAAGCCGATCATTATGTCTTTGCCACCGGCGCATGGAGCGGTGAACTGGGTGATGAACTTGGTGTTTCCATCCCTGTTCAACCGGGAAAAGGTTATTCCGTTACCATGGCACGACCGCACTTGTGCCCCAAATATCCGATGCTTTTTCCGGAGCATCGAGTGGGTATGACTCCGTTTGACGGCGGATATCGGTTGGGTTCAATGATGGAATTTGTCGGATTTGATCATTCCATACCGGAACGACGCATCCAGCAGTTGAGACGTTCAGCCGAGCCCTATCTGCTGGAACCTCATACGCCTCAAACACGCGAGACATGGTTTGGCTGGCGACCCATGACTTGGGATAGCCTGCCGATCATCGGGCGGGTTCCGAGGCTCGAGAATGCCTTCCTTGCAACAGGACACAACATGCTCGGTCTCAGTCTGGCACCCGTCACCGGGAAACTGATAGCGGCAATGATCCAGGGGGTTTCACCCTGTTTGGATCCCACACCCTTGCGACCGGATCGGTTCCACTGATCCTGTGTGATCAGCATCCTCATGCCCGCCAATGAACCGTCAGCAGGGACAGGCGAGCTACTTGCATGCTGTCCTGGATGTTCTGACATGCTTCACGTGTTCATTTTCAGAAGGCCAGATGCGTGGTCATGATCTCATGGGCCTCATGCAACGCTGCAAGGATGATTGCCTGTCTAGCTGAGCCTGGGGAGGAAGTGGATACGTATGTTCCCAAGATAAGCAGGAGGATGTGCTTTTTCCGGGAATAGCTTTGGATGAGGTAGAATCGGGACTCTTTGAGAGAGCAAATCTCGTTGGTTTTGACTCGGGTGTCTATGAAGTTTCTCTGCAGGCTTTCACTACCTTGTCAACGAGCCAGGAACTGATCCGAAGCGCAGTTGTTGACTTTACCATTTGAAATGGAAGCTGAGGATGGTGAACTCTCCGATTGCTCGAGGGTTCGACGGAAGTTTGATGCTTTCCTGACCATCGAAGGTGGGCATCGATGATCAGCTTGAGGGTGTTCGAACCTTTGATGAAGGATGCCGGGGAACGGTCCAAGGTGAAAGTCTGCTCTTTCCTTGAGTGGGGTGTCCGATGCAGGGCTTCAAATCCCAGAATGCACTGGATTCCGAGGGCAGGGCGTGCATAGTCTGATTTCTGAGTAACTGACTGACCCATGAAACTTTTCTATTTCACCATGTTTTCCTTCATCCATGCCCTCCTGCTGGATGCATCTGCGGCGCGACCCAATGTCTTGATGATTCTGGTGGATGATTTGAAACCTGCCCTCGGATGTTACGGAGATTCCCTCGCACGAACACCCCATATAGACCGTCTAGCAGCCTCAGGAATGCGCTTTGACCTTGCCTTCTGCAATCAGGCGGTATGTGCGCCTTCCCGGAACAATCTTCTTCTCGCGAGTCGTTCCACCTCCACTGGTATCTATGGTCTGGGGCGTCATTTTCGTGATGTCTTGCCCAACGCACAGACCATGCCTCAGTTTTTCAGGAAACACGGATGGTATGCCGAATCCATTGGCAAGGTGCTTCACACCGGGCATGGAAATCATGATGATACCTTTTCGTGGAGTACTGCCTCGTATCTTGACAAGGTCGTGGAGTATCTGAAACCTGAGAGTAGCGGGGGTGGTCAACTGACGCGCGAGGAGGCTTATTTCTCCAATCAGCAACTTGACCGGATACGCATGTTACCAAGAGGACATGCATGGGAGCGTGCCGATGTGAATGATGAGGCTTACGCCGATGGTCGCATCTCGCGCAAGGTGATCGAGCGTTTGCGATGGCATGCGAAAGAAGGAAACAAGCCGTTTTTCATCATGGCTGGTTTTGTGAAACCCCATTTACCCTTTACCGCACCTCAGAAGTACTGGGATCTCCATGACCCCGGTGCCTTTTCTATCGCTCAAGATCAGCAGGACCCCGAATCTGCTCCCCGACATGCCGGCAAACGTGGTGGGGAAATCGTCAATTATGCACCGTTGACCGTGGACAAGCTCAGGGAAACCAACATGCAGCGCCAATTGATCCATGGTTATTACGCAGCGGCCAGCTTCGTCGACGCCCAGGTGGGTAAAGTCATGCGTGCATTGGAGGTTCTTGGGTTGGACCATCACACCATTGTCGTGCTCTGGGGAGATCATGGATGGCATCTTGGGGATCATGGGTATTGGACGAAACACACCAATTATGAACAGGCCAATCGCATTCCTATTCTTATCAGAGCTCCCGGTGTGACGCAGGCTGGAAGCGTGACCCAGCAGCTTGCAGAGACGGTGGACCTCTTTCCAACCCTCGCAGACCTCGCTGGGTTACCCTTGCCAGAGGGATCTCAGTCCATCGATGGTTTCAGTTTGCTGCCAGTGCTCAAAGACCCTTCTGCCAGGGTGCGGGATCATGCGTATCATTGCTATCCCAGAGGACGCCTGATGGGGCGGTCTATTCGCACACAGCGCTATCGAATGATCGAATGGAAAGAGACGGGCCAAGCGGCATCCAAGGCCGAATACGAGTTGTATGATTACAAGGAGGACCCAAGGGAAACCCGCAATATAGCTGCACATCGACCCGAAGCACTTGAAATCCTTCAATCCATCCTGGCAAGGCATCCGGAGGCCCGAAAAAGGCGTTAATCATTGTCCTGGGCGGTAGCTGTTTTGTGGAGGGACAAAGACAGGCGAGGGCTTATTGCGTCCTGTTGGGTACGGAGGGATCAGAGTCTGGGTGGGTGTGACAGGGTGGTCTTGACCCGTGGTCTACCTTTTTTCGGAAAAAACGGCAGGCTTCATCCACTCGAACTGCCTTGAGAATGGAAGAAACAACACAAATGCGTTGAGCTCCAGCCTCTAAAATGGCGTCCACATTGTCGCGATGGATGCCACCAATAGCGAACCAAGGCAGGGTCACATTTGCGTTTGCCCATTGAATATATTTCAATGTGACCGGCTTTGCATCGGGCTTGGTTGGAGTGGCGAAAATGGGGCCGATCGCGATGTAAGCGGCACCGGCCCTGATGGCCCGTGTTGCCTGATTTGGCGCATGGGTGCTGAGACCCACCTTCAGGTCGGTATGCTTGACATGGGGGGCAAGTTCAGAAACGTGTTTGTTGCCTTGATCAAAAAAATCCTCCTGTCCCAGATGCAAAAACGAGGAAGGCATTTTCTTGGCCACCTCAAGGTGGTCGTTGATGACAAGGTGAACGCCTGCGGTTTCGGTAATGGGGTACACTCGCTCTGCGGCCTGCAGGATTTCGTTCGTTGGTGCTCCTTTCATGCGAAGCTGGATGATATCGGCTCCGCCGTCACAAAGGGATTTGGCCAAGTCCTCCACTGGTCTTGAATGGCGGTATGCCTCATCGATGAAGGCATAAAGTCGACATTGCTCCAGTGGCTTCACCGGGATGTTTGTCGACAGCCAGCGAACATGTTCCAGCCAATCCTCAGGTCAAGCACTCCACTCATGCTTTGACCTCGATCAGTTCACGACCACCACCACCCAGTAAGTGGGGGATGAAGTTGGTGTTATAGACTCCTCTGCGAAAATCTGGATCCTGAAGAATGGCCTGCTGGAATGGGATTGTGGTTTTAATACCCGAGATCATGAACTCTGCCAGGGCACGGCTCATTTTATTCATGGCGTCACGACGATCCTTCCCATAAGTAATCAACTTGCCAATCATGGAGTCGTAGTATGGGGGGATGGTGTAGCCCGCGTAGACGTGCGAGTCCCAACGCACACCACGTCCTCCAGGTGGGTAAAACATGTCAATGCGGCCGG
>JAAZXX010000230.1:3598-6210 GCA_014239995.1 Verrucomicrobiia bacterium | reverse complement strand
AACTTTCTTGGGGACGGTTTACGGGACGCCCTCGACCCACGTGCTTCCAAGGATTAAGCCATGGCCCTGCTGACTGTCAAAGACCTGAGGACCTGGTTTCACACACGCGCCGGTGTGGTGCGAGCTGTCGATGGTATCTCTTTTGACATCGACAGGGGCGAGACGCTCGGAATCGTGGGCGAATCGGGCTCAGGTAAATCGGTTGCCTGCTACTCACTGTTGGGATTGATCCCAAAGCCTCCGGGAAAGATCGAATCCGGAGTGGCCAATTTTGATGGAAAAGACCTCTTTCTGCTTTCGGAGAAGGAATTGAATCAGGTGCGCGGCCGAAGGATTTCCATGATCTTTCAAGACCCGATGACATCGCTCAATCCCTTCCTCCGTGTGGAGGACCAGTTGATCGAACCCCTTTTAATCCACAGGTTGGCGGACAAGGCCGCCGCACGTCAAAAAGCCCTCAAGATGCTCGAACGGGTTGGGATTCAGGACGCTGCAAGTCGCATTCGAATGTATCCCCATGAGTTTTCCGGAGGGATGCGCCAGCGCGTGATGATTGCCATGGCATTGATCACGGAACCTGACCTGCTCATCGCTGACGAGCCCACCACGGCCTTGGATGTCACCGTACAGGCTCAGATCCTGGAACTGATCAAGTCCATGCAGCAGAAGATGCAGATGGCAGTTATTTTCATTTCGCATGATCTGGGTGTTGTCGCTGGCTTTTGTGACCGCGTCAACGTGATGTATGCCGGCCGCATCGTCGAATCTGGACCAACGGGTTCGATTTATGCTCAGCCCAGCCATCCCTACAACGAGGCCCTTCAAAGGTCAATACCCGCACTTCAACCCAAGGGAAATAAGTTGTTTACCATTGAGGGGCAACCACCGGATTTAACTCGGGCCCTGCGAGGTTGTTCCTTTGCCGAGCGCTGTGCACATGTCCATGAGACCTGTCGTGCACGTGATCCTGCACTCGTTGAAATGAAGGATGGCCACCAGTCCGCGTGCCTGCGTGTCCAGGAAGGAGATTTGAAACTTGGCCTATGAGCAATGACTCCACGCCATTTCTGGAGATCAAGGGATTAAAGATGCATTTTCCCGTGGAACAGGGCGTTTTTTTTCGCAAAACCGTGGCCACCGTCAAGGCGGTGGATGGGGTGGATCTGGACTTGCAGCAGGGCGAAATTCTAGGACTTGTCGGTGAATCGGGGTGTGGTAAGTCGACCCTTGGGCGCACCGTGCTTCAATTGCTGACACCGACGGATGGTAGTGTGCTCTTGGAGGGACGAGAACTGGTCGGGCTTCGGGGGGATGCCCTTCGTGCGGCGCGTAAGGATTTTCAGATGATTTTTCAGGATCCTTATGCATCGCTCAACCCTCGAATGACGGTTTATGACGCCCTTGCCGAGGCCATTATGGCGCATGGCTCGCTGTCACCTGCTCAATTGCCCTCGCGGGTGGCTGAGCTCATGAACAAGGTGGGATTGTCCCCTAGGTTCATCAAGAAATACCCTCATGAATTTTCAGGCGGTCAACGGCAGCGTATCGCCATTGCCCGTGCTCTCGCCGTGGAACCCAGGTTCCTGGTGGCTGACGAGGCGGTATCGGCCCTGGATGTGTCGATCCAGGCGCAGATCATCAATCTTCTGGCCAAACTCTCCCGGGAGATGAACCTGACACTCATCTTCATTTCCCATGACCTCTCCGTGGTCAAGCACATCGCCGACCGTATTGCGGTGATGTACCTTGGTCGTATTGTCGAGGTGGGACCCGCAGAAACCCTCTTTGACAAGCCCAGGCATCCTTATACCCGTGCCTTGGTCAGTGCGGTTCCTGTACCTGATCCGGACTTTGAACGCGGTAGAAAGCGCATCCTGCTTCCTGGTGACCCTCCCTCACCCCTTAATCCACCAGGGGGATGTAGCTTTCATCCGCGCTGCCCCCATGCCGAGGCCGAGTGCAAGGCCCACTTTCCGGACTGGACGGTGGAAGACCAATCTCAAGTGGCATGCATGCGTCTGGAAGCGGTGGATAAGGCATTGACCTGAAGTTGTTGGTTCAATCCTTGTCCTGCATGATTGCGCGATGGATACCAAGTGAAAAGGATCCCTGGCTTATGCTTGATATTCATGCGTCTGTGGATCGCTTGCCATGGAGGGGCAAAGATCAGGCCCTCTTGGGTGGATCCTGTTCATGATTGTTCCGATGCAGGTTTTAGTGCAGGGTGTATCCATGTCGAAACGATACCAGATGGTTCAGCTGGACGAGCTTGAGCAGGTACGCTGCCCCTGTGGTCTTGCCAGACGTGCTTTTGAATCGCCTGAGAACCAGACAGCGACCTTGCACATGGTAGATATCCAGTCAGAGGCAAAGACGCATTACCACAAAAAACTCACGGAGATATATCTTGTGCTAGAAGGGGAAGGGGAGATTGAACTCGATGGGGAACGATTCCCTGTCCGCCCCATGTCGGCCATCATGATCCAGCCAGGGTGCCGTCACCGCGCCATTGGCAGCCGCGGGAAACCGCAAACTGCCGCCGATGTCGTTGCCATGTGCCAGCCCGCCAATGCCGGCCATCACAGCCGCTCCAGCCCCACCCGAAGACCCGC
>JAAZXX010000230.1:0-3588 GCA_014239995.1 Verrucomicrobiia bacterium | reverse complement strand
CCTTCGCATCATGCTCCACGACCAGAAGTGCGTTGAGAGATGAGCATGAATAAACTGAAATGGCGTGAAACCTGGTTGTCTCTCCTGCTGGCTTGTAGTTTCCTTCAGGGTTCTACCAGCCTGATGATACTGTCAGGACAGTCTGCGGTGAACGTTCCTGATTCCAAGTTGCTGGGTGCCTGGACATGGACAGCCCAACCGGGGCCGGATGTTCGTTACACCAGCGTGTTGGATCTGGAACTCGATGCTGAAGGAGAAATGACAGGTTCGATTCGAAATCCAGGGGGAGAACGCCTTGCCTTCACTCAGATCAAGCAGGATCAACATACTCTTGAACTGCGTCTGAAGCACACCTTGCAGGGCCAGTTTTTTGATGCCTTTTACAGTGGGAAATATTTCAAGGACAGGATCAGTGGGAAAGTCGAAATTCGGTTTGAGGGGCATACCATACACCGTTCCTGGGAAGCCACACGCTTGCCTGCCTATCCGCTGGCAGGTGATTGGGACTGGGCGCTGCAGACCCCTGATGGGAACGAGCTCAAGGCACTTCTGGTCGTGGAGCATGATGCGAAGGGTATCCGAGGGCAACTGATCTCTGATCAGTTTCAGATGCCTTTGCAGGAGATCGCTTTTTCCAATGGGCAGCTGGAGTTCAAGACACGGAGAAGTGAGGATGGAAGCACCTTTCATTCCAAGGGATCCTGGCAGGGAAACAGGTTGAGCGGCCAGGTGTCATCGCCATCGCTGGGTGAAGGGCTCAAGCTTCCATGGGTGGCAACACGGCGTCCCTGACGCCGGTAGCCTGCTCTACCTCGAGTATGCAGGTTCCCCGAATTCGCAGTTATAAATGGTGCCGCACTCGGTGCATTCGGCATCCATGATATTCAGTTCAGATGTCCATCGGTAGGTTTCACCGCAACTTGGACATGCAACCTGGTAGCCCTTGACTGTGTCACACATCTCCTGGATTGATTCAGGCACTTTGTCAAGATCATCGGATAACAGGGTAACCAGTTCGTTTTGTTCTGGCACATCGAGCAGCGCCAGGCGGTTTGCTTGTGCATTGACCACTTCCTCAAAGCAATTTCTAACCAGCCGTGCGTTCCCGAAATGTTCCTCTTTTTCTGCGTGGAGCAGGTGGAAGTAATGCAGTAATCGAATCTTGAGATCTGATGATAAGCGCAGCTCATTGTTACGGCACAGCAGACTGAAGATGCGGCATAGCTCCGTTGGGTCGTAATCCGGAAACGCCACAAAGCGAGTGAAACGGCTATGGAGACCTGGATTGGATTGAACAAAGTCCTCCATTTCCTGTGGATAGCCCGCAACGATGACAATCAATCGGTCCCGGTCGTCCTCCATGCGCTTGAGGAGTGTGTCGATGGCTTCTCTTCCAAAATCCTGGTCTTGCTTGGCCAGGGTGTAGGCCTCGTCGATAAAAAGGATTCCATCCATCGCATCGTCAATGACACGATTGGTCTTGATGGCAGTTTGCCCCACGTATTCCGCCACCAGTGATGAACGGTCGCATTCTACCAGGTGTCCCTTTTTCAGGACTCCAAGTGCCTTGTAAATTCTCGCCATCAGACGTGCCACGGTTGTCTTGCCGGTGCCTGGGTTTCCAGTGAACACAGCATGGTAACTGGTGGGAATGGGTTTGAGACCTCGCGTCAGGCGCATCTGCTGAATCTTGGCGAAGTTAGCTGTTTGTCGCACCTTTTCCTTGACGACATGAATGCCGATGAGGTCGTCCAACTCACACAGTACTGCTTTCAGGTCCTCAACTGAGCCGCGTTGGCCTTGATCCTGGTTTGTCTCGTTGTCAGGGCACGCTGCCCTGATCTGTTGCAGGAGATAACTGATGAAACGATGCTCATTGGAAGAGAGAGAGCCGTCGATGTGCGAGAAAGCGTAACAGACCTCCTCGGTGAGGTGTGCCAGGAACAGGAGTATGGTGGGGGGTAACTCGAGCTTTTTGAGGATCTCTGCAGCATCGAGGAAAAATGTGTCCAGTCCAAGCTTGATGTTTTCGGAAACGGCATCATGGAGGGTTATGAAACGTTCCTGGGCACCTTCGATATGTTCGGAAATGGCATCCTGAAGGCGCACTCCGTTCTTGCGTGCCCCGCCCCTGTCCATGGCCATGAAGCGGTCGCGATAAGGTGTGAAAAAGTATCCCTGAAAGGCCTTGGCCATATCCTCAGGACGGTTGTTGAAGAGGCAGGCTGTCCAGAATTGAGCGGAGGCATCGGCCACCAGTCCAAATTCCTCCCGTGGAAAGAACACCCCCCAGGCACCTCCTACAATTTTTCGGAACAGGTTTGAAAGATCCTGGAGCAGATCACGGGTGCCCTCGGATGTTTTTTCATAGGATCGTTCGGGTGGTGTCAATACCTCCATGTATTCCCACAGGAGACGGCAACCGAACAGGGCACGCGCCAGTTGCTTGATGGAAATTTCCTCAGCTTGGGTGACTTGGGCGATCTCGGGGATTTTTTGTTCCACTGTGCGAAAGGCCTTCAGGAAACGATCCTCAACCTGTTGCAGGCGCATGGATGCATCCTCCTGCAGGATGTCCTTTCCCCTCAGCCACTCCAGGATCTCCAGGGTTCCCATTTGGTTTGCAGTGGACAGTTCCTCCTTGCCGATCCTTTTTTCCTGAGACGCCATCGGGTACTCCGATAAGGACATCAGCACTGAACCGGGGATGAGGGGATGATTTGAAAAGTCTTGGATCAAGTTTTTCATCTGCCTGCTGCGGCCCGGAAACTATAAAAAAAGCACGGGTAATGCGAGTCCAATCGACAAAAGTAAAGGGGGGGACGCAGCTGCTTGCGTCCCCCCCTTGGTGGAATATCTGAAAACGGTTATGGCTGAGTCAGCTAGGCGCTTGACGCATCCTTATACTCTCGATCCCTGACGATACCTGGTTGTGGAATGGGGTATTTTCCATCTGCATTCTTGCGAAGAGGCGCCTCGGATTGCAGCGTTAGCTTGTCAATACCGGGTGCAAACTCGTGGTCGCTGTTCAGGATCTGGTCGAAGGTGACTTCCTGTCCAGTATGAGCAGCCATGCGCCCCATGGAGGTGACCAGGCTGGCCGTCGCGCCGCGCTTGATTTCGTTGTAGGGCTTGTCGTTGCGTATGGCATCCAGCAGGTCGTCCCATTCGAGCTGATAGGGGTTTTTTTCAGGCTGCGGAAAGGCCCAGATCATGTCGCGCCGGCTGACATTCTGTCCATTAAATGTTTTGCATCGACCCGGCGAGTGGGATGAGGTGGAGACGATGCCCAAGCCCTTTGAACCATGAGCATAGCTGGCGAAATTATCATGGCAACCGATCATGGTTCGACCGTTGAGCTGAAACTTGGAACCATCCTTGAAGGTGTATTCCACGGCGTAATTATCAAAGTTCTGGTCGATGGCATCAGCGGCACGGTAGTGGCGTCCGCCGATTGCATGGGCCTTGATGGGCCAGTCGTTTTTCATCCAGCAGCATTCGTCTACCTGATGGATATAGAAATCGCTGAACAAACCCCCACTGGCCCAGAGGAAACTGTGGAACCTTTGGATCTGGTACATCAGGTCG
>JAAZXX010000022.1 GCA_014239995.1 Verrucomicrobiia bacterium | reverse complement strand
CGAACAAAACCTGTGCATGCGTTGCTCTTGATGATCGCAGCCCTTTTTGCAGGGAGTGATGGAACGGCGCATGCACAGGAAAGCTTGCAGATCCTACCAAGGGAAATTGCGCTTCGAGGTGCGAATGCATCACAGCGCCTCATGGTTGTACAAATGCAGGATACCATCGCCCGAGGAGAGGTCTTGGTGCAGGAATGGATATCTGAGGATTCCGAAGTGGCACGCATTGATGAGCATGGCATCCTCCACGGAAGGGCCGATGGAAAAGCTGTAATCCGAGCCCTTACGAGCAAAGGAGAGGTGAGCATACTTGCCACCGTTTCCGGGCATGAGAGATCACAGCCCTGGAGTTTTGAACAACACGTGCTTCCCGTTTTTTCAAAAGCAGGCTGCAATCAAGGAGCCTGCCATGGAGCCTTGGCGGGAAAGGGTGGTTTCCGCTTGAGCCTACGCGGATATGATCCAGATCAGGATCATCAAAGCATCACTCGAGAGGCGCTTGGCAGAAGAATTGAGTCCGTGGCCCCTGAACGCAGCCTCCTCGTCACCAAACCCACGATGGCCCTTCGACACAAAGGGGGGAAGCGTCTCAACCCAGGATCCCGCGACTATCGCATCCTGGTTGACTGGATCGCAAAGGGAGCCCCTGCGAGTCCACCGGATGAACCCACACTGAGCGATCTGGAAGTCATGCCATCCCATAGCATCCTCACCCAGGGCGATCAACAACGTCTTCTTGTCCGTGCCACATACAGCGATGGAAGGGTGGAGGATGTCACGCAATGGGCAAGATTCAGCTCAGTAGATGAGACGATTGCTCGTGTGAATGACCGCACAGGCCTGATGGAGGTCCATGGCCCGGGTGAAGGTGCAGTGAGCGTCTGGTTTTCCAGCCAGGTAGTCATTGCACATGTGACAGTACCCTACCCACAGCACATTTCTGCACCTGAACTCGCGCGTCAGCCTGTCCGCAACTTTATTGATCAGATCAACCTTGAACAACTACGGAAACTCCACCTTCTACCGTCTCCACGTTCGAGTGACAGTGAATTCATCCGCAGGGTATATTTGGACACCATTGGACGCCTGCCTGAGCCACACGAAACACTTGATTTTCTGGCGTCCACAGCACCTAACAAGCGTGATCAGCTCATTGATCGTCTGTTGGCAACGGAGGCCTTTGTGGATTACTGGGCTTATCGATGGTCAGATGTCTTTCTTGTCAACAGTCGCCTGTTGCGTCCTAAAGCCATCAAGGCTTACTACAGTTGGATTCGGGAAAATGTAAGACACAACACACCCTGGGATGATTGGGTACGCCAGGTCCTCACCGTCCAGGGAGACAGCCTGGAGCAGGGAGCCTCAAATTTTTATGCCCTGCACCAGGCCCCCGAGACCATGGCCGAAAACGTAAGCCAAGCTTTTCTTGGGCTTTCGATTAATTGTGCCAAATGCCATAATCATCCGCTCGAAAAGTGGACCAACAATCAATACTACTCCTTTGCCAACCTTTTTGCACGTGTTCGAGCCAAGGGCTGGGGAGGTGATGCCCGAAGTGGGGATGGCCGCCGTACCCTCTATGCAGCCAAAAGCGGCGAACTCATCCAACCCCGCTCAGGCAAACCACAGGCACCGGCCCCACTGGACGCAGACCCGCTGCGCATGGATGATCCGTCGGATCGACGCACTCATTTGGCTGATTGGATCACTTCCCCTGATAACCCCTATTTTACTCGCTCCGTGGTTAATCGCATCTGGGCAGCCCTGCTGGGGACCGGGTTGATCGAGCCCGTTGACGATCTTCGAGTGAGTAATCCAGCCTCCAGCGAAGCCTTGCTATCGGCCCTCTCCGACTACTTGATCCAAAAGGAACATGACTTGAAATCGCTGATGCAAGTCATCCTTCAAAGTGAAACATATCAACGATCAAGCCGCATCTTGCCACAAAATAAAACGGAATCACGGTACTATACAAGATACTACCCAAGGCGCTTGATGGCAGAGGTGTTGCAGGACGCCATTGCCTCGGTGACCGATGTAGCGGATGATTACGAACAAACCAGCCTGACAGATGGAAGCCTGGAGAAAACAGATTTTTACCCCAAAGGAACCCGGGCGATTGAATTGTTCGATTCCGCGGTGGCTTCGTATTTTCTGAAAACCTTCGGCCGCAACGAGCGGGCCATTACATGTGCATGCGAGCGATCGAATCAACCCAGCATGGTTCAAGTACTCCATCTTTCCAACGGAGGAGCTATCAACGACAAACTTCATCAAAGCCAAAGCCGGGTTCAAAAACTCCTCAGACATGCAGCTTCGGATGAGGATTTCATCACACAAGCCTATCTCTGGTGTCTTTCCCGCCAGCCGAGTCACCATGAAATAAAGGCACATTCAACTCTTTTGAAAGCCACAGCACCTGAGGAAAAACATCTCGCTGCCGCTGACTTGTTCTGGGCCTTGATGACGAGTCGAGAATTCCTGTTTCAACATTAACCAGCCTCTTATGTACAGGTTCAAACACCATATGGGTATCCTGATCTGTTGTTTCCTGCATCCGCAGGACATGGCGCTTGGTGATGTTTCCTACGAACGCGATGTGGTGCCAATTATTCGCGATTATTGTGCAGGTTGCCATAACCATGAAGAGATGGAGGGCGACTTCTCGCTTGAGACATTTCAGGCACTGAAGGAGGGAGGCGAAACCGGGGCAACCATGGTTGTCCCGGGCCAAGCAGACAAAAGCTTTCTCATCCAGGTCCTGACAGGGAAATCAAAACCGAAAATGCCCCCCAGGAAAGAACCCCAGCTTGACCCGGGCCATATCACCACACTGATAGATTGGATTCAAGCAGGAGCCCATGGACCTGTAGAAGCCGAGGACACCTCCATCCTGAGAACACTCCTGCTTCCTGCCTATGAAGGAAAGACGGAAGTTCAACCCATCATCACCGCCTCAGAGATCTCGCAGGATGGTCGATGGATTGTCCGAGGAGGTTTTGGGTTTCTCACCGTGCAAACCCTCCCGGATGAAAAAGAGGTCTGGAGCACTTTGGATGTTCCCGGCAAGGTGAGCGCAGTTCATATTCATGGGGACCAAGTGGCCGTTGCATCTGGCGTCACCGGCTTGCGAGGGGAGGCCTCCATATGGAACCTTAGAAACGGCAACCGCATACAACGCATGTCGGGAGGGCATACCGACCTTTTGTATGATGCTGAAATATCTCCCGATGGAAAAACCCTTGCTACCGCAGGCTATGATCGCACCATCCGGATCTGGGACATCCAATCCGGAGCGGTTACAAGAACGATCAAGGGCCATTACGGGGCAATTTTCGACCTTGCGTTTCATCCCCAAGGCAAGTTACTGGCAAGTGCCAGCGCCGACCAGACCCTCAAGCTGTGGAGACTGAGGGACGGCATGCGCGTCGGCACACTGAATCAACCCGAGGGAGATCAAAACAGGGTTGCCTTCACACCCGACGGGAAATACATCCTCGGAGCGGGCTCGGATCGACGCATTCGCATGTGGGGAAGTGCGGAGAGAACCGAGCCCACCATTCACCCCTTGCTACGGACCCGTTTCGGCCACGAAGGGCAAATTGTTGCCATGCAGATTACCCCTGACGGGAAACAATTGATAACATCCTCTATGGATCGTTCCATTAAAGTATGGTCGCTTCCAACACTGATCCAGGAGCGCGCCTGGGAATCGACTCCCGACGTGGCTCTTGACCTATCCCTCCACCCGAGCGAGCAGAAGTTTGTGGCACATTTAATGAATAGCCTCGCACTTTGGCATCGCTTGCCAAGTAGCAAAAAAAATCAGGACAACTTAGCCAAGACACGCCTACCCAAAGTGCTGCCCCCACAAGAGACCAGTGCCTCGAAGCAAAGCACCTTGCAAGAAATTACATCTGCCAGTTCGAACCTGGACTGGGAAACCGCGCAGGACATTCCCGCCCCGTCAGTGGTCAAAGGCAGGCTGACACAATCAACGGGAGCGGCATTCTTCAGGTTTCACGCCGAGGCGAGCCAGGAATGGGTTGTGGAAATCAACGCTGATCGGTCCGCATCGCCATTGGATTCCCACATTGCGATCCTGGATGCGGGAGGATCTCCTGTCCAGCGCGTTCGTCTGCAGGCCGTGCGTGATTCATGGTTGACTTTCCGTGGCAAGGATTCCTTCACTTCCGGGGATTTCCGTCTGCACAACTGGCGGGAAATGGAGTTGAACGAATACCTCTATGCCAATGGGGAGGTTGTAAGACTCTGGCTCTATCCACGGGGACCGGATTCAGGATTTCTTGTCTACCCGGGCTTTGGCAAACGAAAGACATACTTTGGAACCAGTGCCATTACCCATCCTCTGGGTGAACCATGCTACATCGTGAAACCCTTGGCAACAGGCGCAAGCATCAAGCCCAATGGCCTACCCCTATTTGAGGTCTTTTATCAAAATGATGACGATCCTGATCGAGGATTGGGCAAGGATTCCAAACTGATCTTCCGTGTTCCAAAAACCGGTAATTACATCATTAAGCTGAATGATGTCCGCCAGTTTAATGGACCACAGCTCCACTACACGTTAACCCTGCGACCACGTGAACCGGGATTCAAGATCCGCGTTGAGGGCTGGAAGAGCGAGATCAGCCCGAACAGTGGACGTGAATTTCTATTGAAGGTGGATCGACTGGATGATTACCAAGGGCCCGTTCGAATTGATTCCACGCATGTACCCAATGGATTTCTTGTTTCCACGCCCATCGTCATCCAAGCAGAGCAACACATGGCAGCAGGTAATGTGTTCCTGACCGGGGATAAGGAAGCAACGGGTGGCCCCATTGGACTGAAGGCCTCAGCCTCAATACGAGGAAAAACGGTCGAGCAGGCACTTGGCATGGACAGGGAGGTTAAGGTGGGCCCTCCAGCCAAAATTCAAGTGGATGTGCTGGCTACGGATGAAACCAGGACAGACAATGGACCGCTGGAGTTAATCATTCATCCGGGTCAAACCATCTCGGCACGCGTGCGCGTTCAACGAAAGGACTTTGATGGTCGCATTCCATTCGGTGGCGAGGATGCAGGCCGCAACCTGCCACACGGACTCTATGTCGATAACATTGGCCTGAATGGATTGATGATTGTTGAGGGGCAAACCGAGAGGACTTTTTCGATCACTGCCGCACAGTGGGTAGCTGAAACGAGCCGTATGTTCCACATACGGACCACCGAGGACGGAGGCCAGAGCTCACGACCCGTCCTCCTTAATGTGCGTCACCAATGATGGAAAAAACCACTCATGAGGCGCAAAAACCTCAAAATATTACCGCTGAAACAGCTTCATGATAGCCCTGCCGGCCGACAGGAATCGAGATCTTGCGTGCGGCAAATGCCTCAAAAACTCATCTGAAACCCGTTAAACCATCGGGTAGATATTCAGGCGGAAGCCTGAACTCCTCGCGAAAAATGCTTTGAATTGTCGGAGGAACTTCCATAATGCATGACCTGTTTCTGGGGAGTTTTAATAAGCAAATAGTTTATGGCAGCATTGCAAATCAAATCAGCAGCATCGTGCAAATATGACCTTGTTTCACTTGGGGAAATCATGCTTCGACTTGACCCGGGCGAGAGCAGAGTCCGAACCGCCCGACAGTTCACCGTATGGGAAGGTGGGGGTGAATACAACGTCGCACGCGGTTTACGACGCTGCTTCGGACTGCAAACCGGTGTGGTCACCGCTTTTGCCGACAACGAGATCGGGAGGCTCCTGGAGGATTTCATCCTTCAGGGAGGCGTGGACACTTCATGGATCCAGTGGACACCCTATGATGGGATTGGTCGAAGTGTCCGCAATGGCCTGAACTTCACGGAGCGGGGCTTTGGTATACGCGGTGCCGTTGGTACGCCCGATCGTGGCCTCACAGCCGCTTCCCAGATGAAGGCAGGTGACATCGACTGGGAAGACCTTTTTGGCAATCAGGGTGTGCGCTGGTTTCACACAGGAGGCATCTTCGCGGCACTCTCCGAGTCAAGTGCCGATGTGGTCGTGGAGGCAGTCAAGGCGGCGCAAAAGCACGGCACCATTGTCTCCTATGACTTGAACTACCGACCCTCGCTCTGGAAAGCTATTGGTGGACACGCCAAGGCCCAGGAAGTCAACCGTGACATCGCCCGTTACGTCGACGTGATGATTGGCAACGAGGAGGATTTCACCGCATGCCTGGGCTTTGAAGTGGAGGGTGTTGACGAGAACATTTCGTCCATCCAGATCGACAGCTTCAAAAAGATGATCGAACGTGCTGTGAGGGATTTCCCCAATTTCAAGGTCACCGCCACGACCTTGCGTGCCGTAAAAACGGCCACTGTCAATGACTGGAGCGCCATCTGCTGGGCAGATGGAACATTCCATGAGTCCAGGAAATACGCCGACCTTGAAATCCTGGATCGTGTCGGGGGTGGGGACAGCTTTGCCTCAGGGCTGATCTACGGATTCCTTGCCACCGGCAAGGCTTCCGAGGCGGTTGATTATGGGGCGGCACACGGTGCCCTTGCCATGACCACACCCGGTGATACATCCATGGCAACCCTCAAGGAGGTTGAAAAAATCATGGGAGGCGGTGGAGCGCGGGTAGTCCGCTGATCGTGAACGAGGAAAGGGAGCCTTCCACGGCAACCGACCAAAGGCACCTTGTCATCGATCGCCCCTGTTACATCTCTCCGCCTCAGGATTCCCAAATGAAGATTGACTGTCACATGCACACTCCCCTGTGTGGCCATGCCGTGGGGAAACCCGTGGATTACGTGAACCATGCCGCTTCAGTGGGCCTGGACCTGGTCACCTTTACCTGCCACATCCCCATGTCCCAGGCATCCTTCGGCGGACCTCGCATTCGCATGCATGCCGATCAACTCACCACCTACTACACATGGGTGAACGAAGCCAGGCAACTGGGTGAGACACTGGGGGTGGAGGTGCTGTGCGGCATCGAGGCGGAAGTTTCTCCCATGACAGAGGAACTGACTGAAATGAAGGAACTCATGCGCAATGAGCCATTTGATTTTGTGCTTGGCTCCCTGCACCACCAGCTGAGCAGTTACAAAACGTGGTTGATTGAGCAGCGATTGGAGAGTGACGCATCTATCATTCGCGATTATTTCAGCCATTTGACTGATGCAGCACGCTCAGGTAATTACCATAGCATGTCACACCCGGATGTCATTCGTATCTACGGCACGATCGACTCAGATGCCTTTATCCCAAGTCTTTTCGAGGAGGAAATAAGGACATTCCTGCAAACCTGCGCCTCCAGTGGAACCTGCATGGAAGTAAACACCAGTGGTCTCTCAAAAGGAGTGTTCGAGGTGCATCCTGATCCCTTGATTCTGGACTGGGCAAAGGAAGAACAGGTAAAGCTGACGCTTGGATCAGATGCGCATCAGCCAGGGCGCGTGGGACAACACTTCGACAAGGTGATTCCGATGTTGAAGGAAAAAGGATTTGACCGGCTGCAATACTTCTCCCGAGGAAAGGAACAAACGGCTTTCCTCTAGCCCCTGTCCCCTGTGAAGACTGGAAATGCACAATGCTGCCATGCTGCAGTTTTGCCCTGTCTGTGAAACCCCTACTGCAAAGGGTGTCAATGGGTAACTGCGTCACCGGGGGAACCTCCTGCATGGGGCACACACCAAACGAAAGATGACGGGTGATTTGTTTCGCAACCCGAATGTGGCATGGCCTAGACTCCAGGAGATGGATCCGATGATCAAGGTAGCTGTGATTGGAACGGGCGCTCTTGGTAAAGAACATGCGCGCCTCTATGCGGAAATGCATCGGGAAGGCTTGATCGAATGTGTCGGTGTACATGACCATGACAGGACGACCGCAGAGGCCGTTGCCAAGCGCCATCGTATTCCTCTGCTTGAATCCATGGAGGAAGCCGCGGAGAAAGCCACCGCATTAAGTGTCGTGACGCCTACCACCACTCATTTTGCCATCGCTAGCCAACTGCTTAGCCTGGGGAAACATCTGCTGGTGGAGAAACCCATGACCGACAATACGACAGAAGCTGAGCAACTGGTCCAACTGGCACACCGCCATGACTGCGCCCTTCAGATCGGCCACGTGGAACGGTTCAATCCCGTTTTCAACTACTTGAACGCCTCCGCAAAGGAACCCAAGTTTATCGAAGCGCACCGACTTTCTCCCTACCCAGCCCGCAGCACCGACATCGGCGTCGTCCTGGATCTCATGATCCACGACCTGGATGTGGTCCTTGCATTCGTGCGCTCACCCGTGGTGCGCGTGGACTCCGCAGGCGTTTCCGTTCTAAGCAAGTCAGAGGATATTGCCAATGCCAGATTGACCTTTGAAAACGGCTGTGTGGCCAACCTCACAGCCAGTAGAATCAGCCCGGAACGATTACGAAAAATCAGGGTCTTCAGCGGAGGCAAGCAAGCAAGCTACATCTCACTGGACTACAGGGCACAGGAAGGGTTCATTTATCGTATTGCCAGTGAGGAAGCAACACCTTCGAGTTTCTGGACCCAGTTACTTGCGTCCAAGAAGAAGGATTTCAAGGTGGTCAGTGAGTTTGCAGGAAAGAAAATTGTCCGAGAGCCCGTCCCCATCAACAAGGAAGAACCGCTGAAAATGGAACTGCGCCACTTCATCGAGTGCGTCCAGGCCAAACGCGAACCCGCCGTCAGTGGAGCCTCCGCCAAGGAGGCACTGGATCTGGCACTTGAAATCACCCGACAGATTCAAGAGGCTCCTTGAGCGTAACGACAGGAGTGTCCTGACCAACACTGAACGCCGTCGAAACACCTATCAAGGGAAACAGTGTCTTCTCAAATAGGTTGGTTATTTTGAGATGACTCGTTAGGGTGATCCTCATGCACTGTGTTCGTTTTGCTTGTTGGAAAGCCCTCACCTCACTCAGCGCTGTGATCGCTGGATGGGGCGGATTGCAGGGACAGGAATCAGCCCGCCAGGCCAATGTCATTGTTTTTCTCGCTGATGATCTCGGCTATCAGGAATTGGGATGCTACGGACAGAACATCATCAAAACACCCCATATTGACTCCCTGGCCGCGCAAGGCATCCGCATGACCCATTTTTACGCTGGATCACCTGTGTGCGCCCCTTCACGTGGCATGCTCTTGACAGGTAAACACAGCGGACATGCCTTCATACGGGACAATAAAAACCCAAAGGGACTTGACCATATCAAACAGAAGGTCGGCTGGGAATTTCCCGGCCAATACCCCATTCCACCAGAAGAGATTACTCTGGCAGAAGCCCTTAAATCCAAGGGATATGCCACTGGGGCCATGGGTAAATGGGGGCTAGGGCATTTTGGGACCAGTGGTGATCCGAACCAACAGGGCTTCGACCTGTTTTACGGTTTCAACTGCCAGGTGCATGCGCACAATCATTACCCAAGATTCCTGTGGCGCAATGACCAAAAGGAACAGCTCCTCGGCAACGATCGCACACTCCATGGTGAAACATTTTCACAGGACCGGTTCATCGAAGAAGCCATTGGATTCATTGACAAGCATCAGGAGGATCCGTTCTTCCTGTTCATGCCATTTACCATCCCTCACCTTTCCATTCAGGCCCCGCAGACAGCGGTCGACGCTTACACCACCACGATCCAGGAGGAAACGTATGAACACCGTGGCTACCTGAAACATCCCACCCCGCGCGCCGGGTATGCAGCCATGGTCACCTATCTCGACCAAGGAGTCGGTCTGATCATGAAAAAGATCAGGGCATTGGGCCTTGAAAAAGACACACTGGTCATCTTCACCTCCGACAACGGCCCCACATACAAGCGACTCGGCGGAAGTGACTCGGACTACTTCAAGTCAGCCGGTCCTTTCAAGGGGCTCAAGGGCAGCGTTTACGAGGGTGGCATCCGCGTGCCCATGGTCGCCAGTTGGCCCGGGAAAATCCCTGCCGGAAGCATCCTCGAGGAACCCGCCGCCTTCTGGGATCTGATGCCGACTATCCTGAACATGACGGGCAACGCGGAAAACATGCCCAAGGGTATCGATGGCATCGATCTCACCCCTTGGCTTTTGGGTAAAGGCCCTCGAAAATCACATGCCTACCTCTACTGGGAATTTCCATCCTACGGAGGACAACAGGCCTTGCGCATGGGACGCTGGAAAACCGTTCGCCAGAAAATATTCAAGACAGGCCTCCACACTGAACTCTATGATCTCCAAACGGATCCATCAGAATCCAAGAATGTGGCCTCACTTTATCCTGCGGTGGTCACTGAAATGGAAAAACTCATGAGTGAAGCACGCAGGCCTTCAAAGGTGTATCCCTTCAAAAACCTGGATGTGCCTGGCCAATAAACATGAGTCCTGCCGAAGACTGCAAGGCATGTCAAATTCATTGAATTCTGTGCAGAGCCAACTATGATTCTCAACATGACTGTTCAATGGAGATTTTCGCTTTTGGCTCTCTGTGGCTTTTTGCTGGCAGGATGTGGACCCGAAGGCACCTCGAGGGATGACACCATCCAGATCGCCGTGATCCCAAAGGGAACCACACATGAGTTCTGGCGATCCATCCACGCCGGTGCCCGCAAAGCAGAAAAGGAACTCCAGGCCCAAGGCAAATCGATCGAGATCATATGGAAAGGCCCACTCAAGGAAGATGATCGTGATCAACAGATTCAACTGGTAGAGAACTTCACCACGCGCAGGGTGGATGGCATGGTCCTTGCACCTCTGGATGCCCAAGCTCTGGTAAGACCTGTGGAAAACGCCCAGCAGGCGGGTATTCCGGTGGTCATCATCGACTCCGGACTGAATACCGATAAATATGTTAGCTTTGTAGCAACCGATAATTATAAAGGTGGAGAAATGGCCGGCACCTTCATGGCCAATCAATTAAACAATGAAGGGAAAGTGATCCTGCTCCGCTATGCCGTGGGTTCCGCAAGCACGGAAAACCGCGAAAAGGGATTCCTGGAGGCGTTGAAAAAAAGCCCTGGAGTCGAACTTATTTCATCTGATCAACATGCGGGCCCAACCCGTGAGACCGCCTATCAGGCCTCTCAAAACCTTCTTCAACGTTTTGGTAAGGAGGTAAATGCCATTTTTTGTGTCAACGAAAACTCCACCATTGGCATGACAAAGGCACTTCGGGAAATGGGACGTGCAGCAGGTGCAGTCAAAATGATCGGATTCGACGCCGGATCCCAATCCATCAAGGATATGGAAAGTGGCGATGTCCAAGGACTGGTGGTTCAGGACCCCGTGCGCATGGGGTATGAAGGGGTCATGAACCTGGTGGCACATCTGGACGGCAAAACGGTTGAAAAACGCATTGACACCGGCGTGGTCATGATCACTCCGCAAAACCTCAAGGAGGAGGAATCACAGCGACTGCTCAACCCGCCAATCGAGGAATACCTTGGAAAATAAGGCTGGATTTGCAAAGTAGCATTCAGTCATGACCCGCGCTGCACCAAAACGCCTGGAAATGATCGGCGTGCAGAAACGATTTGGAGCGACGCATGCCCTCCGAGGCGTCAGTTTTGAGGTTGGCCCCTCGGAAATTCACACCTTGATTGGGGAAAATGGGGCAGGTAAAAGCACCTTGATGAAAGTCCTCAGCGGGGTGCATGCACCCGATGAAGGCCGCATTCTTCTGGACGGAAAGGCATTTAAACCATCCAATCCTCACCATGCCCGTTTAGCCGGAATCGCCATGATCTACCAGGAACTTAACCTGGCGCCTGATCTGTCAATCGTGGAGAACATCACCCTGGGAGATGAACCTGGCAGGTGGGGTTGGCGAGATACTAAAAAACAACGGTCCAGTGCCCTCGAGGCTCTTGAGAAGCTGGATCACGCCTCCCTGCCCCTGGATAAACCCGTCAGACAGTTGAGCATTGCTGAGCAGCAGATTGTCGAGATCGCCCGGGCCTTGATCCGTCAGCCAAAAGTCCTGATCATGGACGAACCGACCAGCAGCCTTACCCAGGTCGATGTGCAAAATCTCTTTCGCGTCATCGGCCTGCTCAGGGACTCAGGAGTGAGTGTGGTTTACATCAGTCACTTTCTTGAGGAATGCCAGCAGATCAGTGACCGCTTTACCGTGCTACGCGATGGAGCATCCGTGGGAACAGGCGACATGAAACAGGTCGAGCTGCAAGACATCATCCGCATGATGGTCGGACGGGAAATGCGTGACATCTACCCGCGCAGACAGCACACCATAGGCGATCCATTGCTGGAACTTGATAAACTGGCCGGCAAGCGAAAACCGCGCTCCGTCACCATCCAACTTCGCAAAGGTGAAATATACGGCATCGCCGGACTTGTCGGAGCAGGTCGCACCGAAACACTCCGAGCATGCTTTGGCCTGGATCGGGTTGCATCGGGCCGAATTGCCATCCATGGAAAAGAAAATACCCATGCCATTCCACGTCAACGCCTTGATCAGGGGATCGGGTTGCTGAGTGAAAATCGCAAGGAGGAAGGCCTCTTACTGAATCGCGACTTGGCAGACAACCTGACACTGACACGGTTCAGTGCCTTCGCTCGAATGGGATTCATCCCCCGGAGCATCCAGCTCAAGACGGCCCAAAAATGGATTGACAAGCTCAAGGTCAAAACCCGCAGCCCGAGCCAATCCATCAGCGAACTTTCCGGGGGTAATCAACAAAAAATAGCCATTGGACGCCTTCTCCACCACGATGCGGAGATATTCCTGCTCGATGAACCCACTCGTGGCATTGACATCGGAAGCAAGGCCCAGATCTACAGCCTTATCAGTGAACTGGCCATACAGGGCAAGGCGATCCTCTTTGTCAGTTCCTACCTCCCGGAGCTGCTTGGCATCTGCGACACCATCGGGGTAATGTATCGCGGAGAAATCAAGGCCAGCCGCCCGGCCTCCGAATGGACAGAACACAACCTGATCAGTGTTGCGGTAGGCCAGTCGGAGGACCAAACAGCACCAGCAACACATGGCCAGTGTTGAAAAAAAGACCACTGACCCCCAAAAAAAAGACAAGCATGGCATCAGCAAAGGACTCATCCGTTCAATTCAACTGGAAACAATTTCTCAACGCCTTTGGCCCTCTGTTCGGGTTAATGCTGGTTATTGCACTTTTTTCCCTAAGCCCAGAGCTACGCCCCGTATTTTTCACTGGAGGCAATGCAAAACTCATACTCACCCAGACTGTCATCGTGGCAACAGGAGCGCTTGGAATGACCCTGATCATCGTGAGTGGTGGCATCGACCTGAGCGCCGGATCCGTTGTCGCCCTGAGCAGCGTGGTTGCAGGCAATCTGCTGATTCAGGATTTTCATCCAGCAACAGCCATTCTGCTGACCATTCTTGCCGGTGGTTGCATCGGAGCCATTAACGGAAGTATCATTGCCGGTTTCAGGATGGTTCCTTTCATCGTGACCCTTGGCATGATGGGTATCGCTCGTGGTGCCGCAAAGTGGATGGCCAATAACCAGACTGTCAACCCGGAAGAAAATCCCCTGAACCGTATCATGGAACCGGTCAATCCCCTGGCCCTCTGGCCCCTGCCTCTCGGCGTATGGATAACCATGATCCTGGCCCTGCTGATGATAGTGGTGATGAAATACTCGGTTTTCGGTCGTTATGTTTTTGCTATCGGATCCAACGAGGACACCGCCCGCCTGTGCGGCATTCGGGTAAGATTCAACAAAATCATGATCTATACCCTCGCGGGATTCTTTTTCGGCTTGGCAGGACTCATGCAATACTCTCGCCTCACCCAGGGGGATCCCACCGTGGCGATCGGTTTGGAACTCGAGATTATTGCGGCCGTTGTCATTGGTGGCGCCAGCCTGAGTGGTGGATCGGGCAGCATTTCTGGAACCATCCTGGGAGCCCTGATCATGGGTGTTCTCAAGAGTGGTTCCAGCCAGATGAACTGGCCCACTTATATGCAGGAGATCATCATTGGTATCGTCATCATCTTGGCTGTCGGTCTGGACAAGTGGCGACATGGCCGACAGACATGATCGGGTAATCTCGGCGGAATTTCACAATCGTCCATACTAATCCTGAGGCCTGAATGGATTGATGCACCCATGAATCCCTTCGATATTGGCGGGCCTGAGCATGACACTGCCCGCCATAAACGCATAACGGAGGGACGATCAACACTGAGCCAGAGACCGAGTAGACCTCCAATGCCCAAGATAGGAATGAAAGCCATGTTTTTAAAAATTCCCGCTTGCAAGTGAATCACACGGTACTTATAGTTGCCGCTCTTTTGAATTTGGAGTATTGAATATTATGCGTCGAGCAAGAGGAGCAAAAACGAGGAAAGCAGTAGCCAAACGGTTCAAGATCACCGGTACGGGTAAGGTGATGCGCAATCATTCCGGCAAACGCCACTTGCTTTCATGCAAGAGCCCGAAGCGCCGCCGAAGGCTCGGCAAGTCGGTAGAATTGGATAAATCGGATTACAAGCGCGTGATCACCAACCTTCCGTTCAGCCACTAGCCCAACCTTGAACGAAGCACAACCTAGAAGCAGCGCACCATGAGAGTTACAAATGCAGTCGCATCCCGCAAACGCCGAAAACGCGTATTGCTGGCCACCAAGGGTTTCCGTTTACGTCGGTCAAAGCTTTACCGCTATGCCGCCGACGCTCTGGACCATGGCCGTCAATATGCCTACCGCGATCGTCGCAACAGAAAACGTGATTTCCGGCGCCTGTGGCAGATCCGAATCAACGCAGCAGCCCGGGCTGCCGGTATGAGTTACAGCCGTTTCATCGAGGGACTTAAAGCCGCTAAGGTAGACCTTAATCGCAAGGCTCTGGCCGACCTTGCGGCAACGGATACTGTTGCCTTTACGGAGCTTGTAAAACGTGCGCAAGACGGTTTGAAGGCAAAGGCTGCCTGATTGATTCGACACAGGATCAACACGACAATCGTTCATTGCATCGCATTTGAATCAACCGGACGGCCTATATTGGACGTCCGGTTGGTTTGTTTTGTGCAGAAACATTCAGTAAATCTTTCAAGACGACACCATCATGCCTGGAATTCTTGAGCAAATCGAGCCGCTGACCCAAGAGGCCCTGCAGGCTCTGGAAAATGCCTCCCATCTGGCGGAGCTGGACAAGGCTCGGGTAAAGTATCTGGGGCTGAACGGACAATTCACTGCCCTCCTCCGACAAATGGGCTCCATTCCCAAGGAGGAGCGACCTGAAGCCGGCAAGCAGATCAACATCGCCAAGAAAAAGCTTGAAGGGGTCCTGAACTCAAAAAAGGAAACGCTTGAACTGCAAGCCTGTCTTCCTGCCGAACCCACGGACTTCACCCTTCCCGGTCGCCGCCGTCATCTCGGAAAACTCCATCCATTGACGCTTGTCACCGAGGACATCATCCGCAGTTTTCGCAAGATCGGGTTTGTCGTTGCCGATGGTCCAGAGGTGGAGGACGAACACCATTGCTTTGATGCACTGAACACCCCAGCAGACCATCCAGCACGCGATAGCCAGGACACGTTTTATCTTAAAACTCCTGAACGCCCACTCCTTCGAACACACACCTCATCGGTCCAGATCAGGGTCATGGAAGAGCAGCAACCGCCCATTCGCATCATTGTCCCCGGAAGGGTTTATCGCCGCGATACGGCAGA
>JAAZXX010000229.1 GCA_014239995.1 Verrucomicrobiia bacterium | reverse complement strand
CCGCTGATCCTGCTGACGACTTTTTTTGGAGTCATAGTGATCATTGCCGGTTGGGAAGCGATCCAGCAGAAAGTGAATCAAGGCACGTTCGAGTCGAGCACCCCACCCCGTGTAGAGCAAAAAGCCACTTCCGGCTAACTTGGCCCCGCGGGCAAAATCAATCAAGGACAGTTCCTCACACAATTCCATATGGGATTTAGGCTGAAAATCAAAGTCTGCCTGTTCCCCCCATTGACGAATTTCAGGATTATCATCAGCGCAGCTTCCCTCGGGAACGGAAGCATGCGGAAGATTCGGGAGGCTTAGGAGGATGTTGTTCTGCGTCTGAATGCATTCATGGGTTTCACGGTCCAGCTTGGTAATACGATCTCCCAGCGCCTTGGTAGCCGTCTTTTCAAGCTCTGCCTCCTGCTGTTTCTTCTGTGCCATCAAGGCACCAATGGCCTTTGAGGCCACTTTACGCTCCGCTTTCAGCTGCTCGACCTCAGCCAGCAGTGATCGTCGTTTACGATCAAGCTCCAGCAGTGTCGACACCTTGATTTCATCTCCACCATGGCGCGAAGCCAGACGCGTCTCAGCAATTTCCTTATTTTCCCTGATCCAGCGAATATCCAACATACGGGACGCACTATAATCCAAGGACAGCCCTGATGGCAAGCGCCCGCCAACAGCTCCCTGAGCAACACAAAGATGGATCACAAAAACATACACACACGATATACCAACCCGGAAAAGGAGTGACGCAAATGTCGCCTGTGATGCAAAATACAGAACCCATGAGGGACTCTTGCAGCGATGGATCCTGAGGAAGAGAAGGATAAAAGTCCTGAACCTGACATGACCCCTGGGTGTATAAGCGTTGTAAGCAAGCAGTGGGAGTCATGCTACGGATAAACTGTTGGCAGGGGGCTTGTAGATCCCTGTCCATGTATCGAATCACTCAAATAAAAGAGGCACACCTTGAGAAATCACACAAGGGCCTGGCTGAAGAATCACGTGCATTACGCCTCCATGCGTGTTACCATCAGAGGAGCTTCGTCGGCATGAAGTCGCTACCGTTGAAAAGAAAAGCCTACACCACTCTCACCTCAAACAAGGACCCCGAACTTATGGATGATTCGATATCAAGTAACGAAGCAAGCAGCAGATTCTGGTGGCAGGGAGGGCCCATGGGAAAGCATCCGAGGCGGACTTGGTATCGTTTGCTATGCCTGGCAACGTTGACACTGATCACCTTGAAGTGGATCCTCATCCCCATCAAGGTTACAGGATACAGTATGTTCCCCACCTATCGGAATGGCCAGATCAACTATGCAAACCGTCTGGCCTACCAGTGGACGCCTCCCAGGCGGGGAGATATTGTGGTGATTGAAACCAACGGTGAAAGGGTCACCATACTGAAGCGCATCCTTGGTTTACCAGGAGAACGGCTCCGCATGCGTCATGGAAAGGTCTACATCAACGGTACGCTCCTCAGCGAACCTTATATCCAACAGTCTGGCGGATGGCGACAGAAAGAGATCAGCTTGGGGGAAGATGAGTACTGGGCAGTCGGGGATAACCGGGCCATCAGTGAATTCGGCAAGGTGAAGCGTGCCAGGCTGGCTGGCAAGATCCTCTTTTAGAGTAAAATCATTCTGATGCCTGATATGGGTAGAGATATCTCCCTGAGGATTTCCCTGGCTGATGGACCCAAGGCCCCGACATGTGGCTGATCATCACCTGCCCCCTTCGGTTCCAAGGAGGATGCTGCCGTGTCTGCTGCTGTACGTGGCTGGGCCAGGCGTGCGTTGGTAGTGGAGAAATCGCACGGGAAATCCCCATGGGCTCGAGTGCCAAGCATGGCTTGTGGAGAAAGAAATGTGCTCCAGACACCGAGGCTCGGTGTGGATGGTGAAAAGAAAAGAGCTATCCCTGCTTGGATGCTTCCTTGGTCTGCACTTTTCTGCGTTTGAGATAGGCTTTGCGACGTTGGCGTTTTTGGACTTTATTGTGTTGTTTTCCCATGATGATGTTGCTTTGTTGTTGTGATTCAGTTTCGCAAAATATGAAGACACTTCGTGAATCAATCAACATCATTTTAGTGATGCTTGTCTTTTTTTTATCGGGTTGCGGCTCAACCGGCAGTAAAAAAGACAAGTCATACAGTCTGATCAACTTCCACCTTGAAGCTGTCCAGGACGGCTCGGGACGTTCCGGTTACATTCCAATTTATCGCGCCTCTCCCGTGCAAATCAATGTGAGCAACCAACCGTTCCTTGATGTAGGATACATCACTCAGGCTGCTGTCATCGAGAATGTCGGTGGGTTTGGAATACGCATCCAATTTGATGAAACAGGAACAAAACGTCTCCAACACATGAGCACTTCAAACCGCGGAAAACGCATCGCCATTTACTCTAATTTCGATGACTCAAGGTGGCTGGCTGCACCCATGATCCATCAAACTATTAATGATGGAGTGTTCATCTTCACCCCAGATGCCACACGGGAGGAATCAGAGCGCATCGTGGAGGGCATCAACAACGTGGCAGAAGAACTTAAAAAACCATACGTTTTTTGATCGCCCCCTCCTTCACCATGGGATTGCTTTACAAAGTTACACTCTTCATGACCCTTGCCAGCGCGGTTGCGATGGCAGAAGCCGTGTTCCGTATTCCGACACTCAACAGGGCTCTTTTGGATCAGACAGAAGTCGGCCACCAGACGTTTTTCGCACCCACAAACAGTGGGAAATGGGAGAGTGGACGTTTCGGGTGTTCTCGCTCGGAAGGTTGGAAATTTCACGAGGGTATTGATATTAAATACACACAGAGAGATGCAAGAGGAGAACCCACAGATCCCATCTTTGCAGCCGCTGAAGGCACTGTCTGTTATGTCAATTCCAGAGCAGGTCTCTCAAATTATGGCCGTTACATCGTCATTGGACACACACTCGAGGGGCTTGAAATATTTACCATCTACGCCCATCTGAGCACGATCATGGATGGGGTCGCACCCGGCCGAATTGTTGAGGCTGGAGCCCGTATTGCCACCATGGGACGAAGCACAAATGCAGGCAGTATCGGGCGCCACAGGGCCCACCTGCATTTCGAGATCACCCTTGTCATCAACGATGATTACCACGCCTGGTTACAGTTCAGGAACCCGGGACAGTCCAATGATCACGGGGCCTGGAACGGTAGAAATTTTTTAGGATTGGATCCCGAGGCCATCTTCAGGGAACAGCAAAGACAGGGAGCTGATTTCAGCCTGAGGCGTTTTATCCGGGACCAGACCACGTTTTTCACCGTGTATGTTCCCAAAAAAGATTTCCCATGGCTCCAGAGATACGTCCCCTTGGTGCGATTGAACCCAGATATCAAGCCAGATCAAATCACCGGACATCATGTCAGGTTCAATGGCTATGGTCTCCCCTTTCAGATACAACCGGTAAGTCGAGAGGAACCAGGCAACGGTAAGATTGTTCTCATGGATGTGAACGACTCCATGTATCGGGATTGCAAATGTCGCCGCCTGATTGTCAAACGTTCGGGGAATTACCAGATATCAAGCACCACTCAGGAGTTGATTGATCTTTTAACCTTCACCGGCAATTGAAATTCGGGACAGCATTCCTTGGTAAACTTCCGTCAACTGGACCAGTTCATCCACGGCAACCCTCTCGTCCACGTGATGACTGGTATCTCCAACAAGCCCGAATTCCACCAACTCTCGGCAGTGTGGCGCTACAAACCTGGCGTCTGAAGTGCCACCACCCGTTGACAATTGTGGTTGCATGCCAACCACCTCTTCGATCGATTCAATACAGATCTGGGTCAACTGCCCCTGTTTTACCCTGAACGGAAGTGCGTCACTCACGCATTCCAGTTTGTATTGTAAACCAGCCATATCGAGTAGTTCCCGAACCTTGCCATCCACCTGTTCCAAGGTTAATCCGGGCCCATGGCGCACATTGAACTGCACCTCGAGTCTGGCTGGAATCACGTTGGCGGCCCCCGTTCCTGAATGCATATTGGTGATCTGGAACCCTGCGGGGGGAAAGTTTGAGTCTCCCTCATCCCATAAACGCTCCGTCATTGCGTGGAGGATCCGCATGGATTGATGAACCGGATTCCTGGCAAATTCAGGATAGGCGGCATGTCCCTGCTTTCCCTGCACACTCAGGAAACCATTGATGGAACCACGCCGCCCCACCTTGACAGTGTCGCCAAAAACACTCACTGAAGTCGGTTCGGTGACGATACAGTAGTCCAATGATTCCCCTCGGGATTTTAAAAATCTAATCAAATCCTGCGTCCCGTGGTTCTGGACAGGTTCCTCGTCCCCGGCAACCAGGAAACCTATCCTGACGGGTAATGTTCGGTTTTGGCATGCCAGGAAACGCTCGACAGCTACCACGGCAGCTGAAAGTGGGCCTTTCATATCGGCAGCGCCACGTCCAAAGAGCATTCCGTCACGCACGCATGGATCAAATGGCGGGTTCGTCCAATCCCCCACATCACCGCTGGGAACCACATCCGAATGGACGGCAAAAACCACAAGCGGACCATGATCGCCAATGCGGGCCCATGTGTTCATAATCCCATCAACATCCACCGGGTGAACATCAAACCCATTTTTTGAAAATCGCTCACGCAAATACAGCTGAGCGCCACCATCCACAGGTGCGACACTTGGGCAACGGATGAGATCCATGGCAAGTTCCACCGCGGCATGCGGAGGCTCAGTCACTGAACAGGGAGACATGGGAGAACACTAGGAAAACTACGGCCAAAAATCCATAAAAATCACCGATCACCTATGCCCTTTGGATCCAAAGGCACCAGGCATCCATCTTTCATGATGAGCGGATGCCAGACGAAAATCACCAGATGACTAACAACCCCCTCCTGTAAACACATTCCCCCTCTGCACGAGCACACCGAAGCTCTGCACAATTCATCTGCCTTGATCATGTCTCCAATCCTGGCTCGTGCCCATGACCTCAAAGCCATGGCGGTGCAGACAGGACTCCCGCTTCCTACACAGGAACACTGACGCCCGATAAAGGGTGTTGGAAAGGGAGCAACGTTACATCCATCCCAAGAAGCCTGAGGAAAAGCAAAACAAGCATCAGAGTCATCAAAAGGGCTGGTTGAACCTCTCAGTGAGCTCGGCTTAGATACGCACTAAGCTCGGATCGGCTTGATCAGCTCTCCAATCTCCCTTCCCTTCCTGAGCGAGTGATACAACACCATCAAACAACTTGACGAAGAAATCGGTTTTGGACATGCTGCCGTTCTTGCTGTCATCCACCGGGGACAGAACAGGAGTAATGCGCGGTTAGCTCAGTGGTAGAGCACCACACTGACACTGTGGGGGTCACTGGTTCGAACCCAGTATCGCGCACCATTTTACAAAATCAACAACACTGTCGGTGCCGCTTCAATGCAGTATTCATGCACATAATGCACACCACAAAACGGGTTAATCCAAGTGGGCCATCGGTTTCAGAACACCCTCTACCAAGTCATGTCCGTGCAAGCGCATTTGCAGGAAGTAATCAATTTCGTCGGCCCTTGTGCCCATCTCACCCAAGAACCTGATAATACACTGAGGAATATCAATCGCATTTTGCGAGATTTTTGAGGCACTTAACAAATAAAGTCTGGAGGTAATCCTGTGGCTCGGTATCGGCGCAAAGGACAACAAGACAGTCGGTGATTTTCCATGCACCTTTAACAAGCGGCTAATGCCAGGGAGTCCGTCCGCGGCTGTACGTCTCAGTGAAATCCTTACGAGCAGCTAGCTACCAAGGTCAATGCGATGAAGATGAATGGGCATATCCCTTTGCATGCTGGCGCTTGGGAGGGTGGCCCCAAAAAGCCACGCAAAACCTCGGAATGAGAACCTCCAATGAGGATGCGAAACATCAGCATAGATCCAAAACGATTCATCCCTACCCCCGGGCTGAGGGCGTCTCTCCGCAAGAATCTTGTCGGTTGATTCGGCCAAGATACATATTCTGGCTCTTCCCTGTCAACTTGAGCCGTGACCTTTACGACTGGGAATTCCAGACAATCATCGACTTCCCGCTTGATTTCATCTTATTTTTAAGCAGATTGTATTTGGAATTATTATTTAAGAAACAAGAGTAACTGAGCACGTGAGATACTTAAACTTGAACACACAGACAAACGAAGCAGGCATTTGGGCCTTTCACTTCTGCTTGCTCAGCCTGATC
>JAAZXX010000228.1:6031-6246 GCA_014239995.1 Verrucomicrobiia bacterium | reverse complement strand
GCGGGTCCCAGCCATTTGTCCCAATGGGTGATCGCCGGATCCGGCTCTGGTTGAGCGGGCAGGGGTTCAAGGTAGTTCTGCAACTGCAGAATGCCGGCATGAACCTCCTTCATCTGTCCCAGTTTGCCATTCAGTGCCAGATCGGCGGCTCGTATGAAGTTCGGAACACTTCGACGCTGCGTTCCCGCCTGGAAGATGCGCTTGTATTTCTTGAT
>JAAZXX010000228.1:0-6021 GCA_014239995.1 Verrucomicrobiia bacterium | reverse complement strand
ATGGCGTTGTCCAGTTCCTGGCATTCCTGAATATTCATCGCACAGGGCTTTTCGCAGTAGATGTCCTTGCTGGCACGCGCAGCGAGAATGGATGCCGTGGCATGCCAGCGGTCCCCGGTGGCGATGATGACCGCGTCAATGTCCCTTCGTTCGAGGACGCCGGACATGTCATCATAGGCAGCGCAATCCGTGTTCCCATACTGGGCGTTTGTCTTGGTCTTGATGATTTCGCGCCGCTCTCTCTGCGGATCGGCAATGGCAACGAACTGACAATCCTTTTGCTTGAAGAAACCATCCAGGACCTTGCGACCTCGTGGTCCCAGTCCAATGCCACCCATCACAATCCGGTTGCTTGGAGCGACGCTTCCATTCTTGCCAAGGGCGCTGGCTGGAATGATGGCGGGCATGCCGATGGTGGCAACGGCAGTGGTTTTCAAAAAGGATCGGCGGGTTGTTTTTGTGTTCATGGGGTATACCTGACAGGTGTTAATGGTTTCGCGGGAATGGTGGAAAGCTCCAAGACAGAGAAGACGAATGTGCTTTTTCGTGCCTGCAAACATCTCAGTGTTCCCTGCAGAAAAGAGCCTGAGCTTTCTGCTTTTGCCTTGCCTATGGTAGGCAAAAGCATGTCTGCCAGGATTGCAATGAGGACAAGGAGTTCAATCAGTGTGACTGTCTCGTCATGGGGGAGTGATGCATATCCTGGATTCATGATCGTGATATGGATTATCAGGGGCAGTGCCCACATCATAGCTGTGATCGACAACCAGCACAAGCCAATCGACGTGTTCGCAACGCAACCCTGCTATCGATTGGAAACATCAGATAGGTTGGATTTTGCCCTGGTCCGTGTGACTTGTATCAAACTCCTTGCATTGATTTTTAATCGCCTGTCTCAACCGTTTTTAAATAATGGACGTCATGCTCTTTTGAAGGTATCCCTAGGCCTTTGCATGAGATTCCAAACAAAGTGGAAATGTTGGCTGGTTGCACTCTGTCTTTCCAGACTGGTGCATGCCGAGGCAAGCGTGATGGGTGAATTGGGACGGCATGCCGCGTTGAGTGATCGACAAAAAGGCGTGGTCTTGATCAATGAATTTGGCTGTGTTTCCTGCCACACATCTACCCAGGATCACTTCAAGCCTCGGCAGGGTCCCGAACTTTCTGGGCTCGGGAATCGAGTGAAGACGGGGTGGCTTAAAGAATTTTTCAAAGCCCCTCATCACGTTTCAATCGGCTTGGCGCATATGGATTTCCCAACCGAAATTCACGATTCCGGACAATGGTCTCGGCCTCAAATCGAAAATGCACTGAGCCATTATCTGCTGTTTCAAGCTGCACCGGCGCCCGATCAACTCAAGCGCTTGGAGGGCTCAGTGGAAAAAGGAGACGGATTGTTTCATTCGATCGGATGTATCGTATGTCATGGTAACTCCTCTTCAGATGTGGGGGCCTCATGGATGGAATCCATGAGAAAAAAATTCCGTACCCGTGGCCTTTGGGGTTTTTTACTGGACCCGTTGAAAACTCACCCTGATGGACGCATGCCAGATATGCATCTCACGTATGATGAAGCATCGGATTTAGTGGCCTTCATCATGAACGGAGTGGATTCAACAAGGACTTCAGAATTTGTGTCTCAGCCAGGGGAGAGGAAAAAAGGAGAGCGTTTGTTCGGGCAATTGAATTGTAACGCCTGCCATGAACCTGAAACTCAGGTGATGCCAGTTTCCATTCCGAGACTGGAGACGCTCAGGCTGGATCATGGTTGTCTTTCGAATGAGACCGGGCCCTGGCCCAGGTTTACACTGAATGAAGAGCAGAGGTCCTGGATGCACCAGGCGCTGCAATCTGAAAATCAATGGACGCCCTCTGAACGCATTCACATGCAACTGGCTCAATTCAATTGTGTTGCATGTCACGAGCGCGATGGCATCGGGGGAGTGTCCCCTGAGGAAGACCCATACTTTGCCTCGCATGATCCAAATCTGGGAGAGCAGGGGCGCCTGCCGCCACGCCTGGATGGAGTGGGTGCCAAGCTCCATCCTGACTGGATGCGAAAGATCATCGTTCAAGGGGCCGTATCCAGGCCTTACATGAAGACTCGAATGCCCCGTTTTGGAGCAGAGATCTTGGATGAACTGATGGAATTGCTTGCAACGGTTGATTCAAGCCTGCCTTTGTCGGATTTTGAAATGCCTCGACTAAACGACACTCGAAGGGCTGGTAGAGATCTCGCAGGAACAAAGGGGATGGCCTGTGTCACTTGTCATGCCTTCAAAGGAATCCAAAGTGGTGCCATGGGGGCCATTGACATGTCCATCATGGGACAACGAGTAACACGTGAATGGTTCCACCACTACCTGTCACAGCCGCAGCGATTCAGTCCGGGAACTTTGATGCCTGATTTTTGGCCGGAAGGGCATTCAAGCAAGCCGGAGATTCTGGACGGCAACGCTCGGAAACAGATTGAAGCTTTATGGGTTTATTTATCCGATGGCTACAGTCTGGGGGCGCCTGCAGGTCTGCACCGCGAACCGATGCGTCTGGTTGCCGGAGATCAGGAAGCAGTGATGCTTCGGCGCGCCTATCCGGGTGTTGGCAAGCGGGGCATTGGGGTCGGTTTGCCACATGGTCATAACTATGTTTTCAACGCGGATAAACTTGGTTTAGCAATGCTTTGGAAAGGAGAGTTTGCCGACCCCTCGGGTGTCTGGTTGAGTCAGGGGCACGGAAGAGTTCGCCCCTTGGCCCGTGGTCAAATCAGTTTCCCTGTCCAGCCTCAATGGCAAAGGTTGGATTCAGAATCAGCACCCTGGCCCGAGGTGGAACAGCGTCAGGTGGGGCAGAGGTTTGAAGGATATCGATTGGATGCGCAACGTGTTCCCACATTTCTCTATGCCATTGATGAGACACTCATAGAAGATGCGCTCAAGGAGATCGAATCCGAGGGGCAATGGACGCTTGAAAGAACACTACGCTTCAAGACGAACGATGACATGGAGAACCTCATATTTCGTGCCGCTGTCGCGGCAGAGATCCAAGCCCTTGGGGCATCAGTATTTCAAATAAGCGATGCCTTCAGGATCGCCGTGAACGGAGATGCCGAAGGCTATGTTGTGAATGCATCTGAAGGCGATGAGTTGCGCATTAGGATGAGTTCCAGTTCACCTGCGAATTCGATCAAAATCAAATACCAGTTTTAGTCGTGCAATATACTCATAAATATTTCCTGTTTGTTTTCATGCTTTCTCAGATGGGCTCGGTTTTACATGCCCAAAAACTTGCGGGTTTCTGGGGAACCTCAGAACGTGAGGAAGCCTTCTATCGCCTGGTAGATATTCCACTGCCCGATGGGATGGTTCTGGAAGCAGGGAGTTTTGATTTGCTACCGGATGACCGGCTTGCCGTTGGGACGCGAAGGGGTGACATCTACCTCGTGAAAGGTGCGTTCGACGACCCTCCGCAGCCTGAATATCACCTTTATGCCAGCGGACTTGATGAAGTCACGGGACTTTCCTGGCGCGATGGCTCCTTCTTCGTGACTCAACAGACCGAAGTGACGCGTATCACCGATACGGATGGCGATGAACGTGCTGACAGCTTCCTGACTTTGAGTGATGTCTGGGGATTTGCCAATTACCATGAATTCAGTTTTGGCTCGAAAGCCGACCCTGATGGGAATATCTGGGTCACGCTTTGTTTGTCGAAGTCCTATGAATCGCTTGAACCCTTCCGGGGCTGGGCTCTGAAGGTAAGCCCAGATGGTCGAACCATTCCCGTTGCAAGTGGAATTCGAAGTCCCTGCGGTGTCGGACCCAACGCACAGGGTGCGATGTTTTATGCGGAGAGTCAGGGACCGTGGAACGGTTCCTGCTCGCTGAAACACCTCAAGCAGGGTGGATTCATGGGGCATCCCGTGAGCTTTAACTGGTATGAACTTGCCCCAGAAATGGGGCCAGCGCCCACCGTTCCCAACACCCGTTCCAGAATGGAAATTGAGCGTCAGCGTGTCAAAGAACTTGTGCCTTACGCGGTGGTCTTTCCCTATCGACGAATGGGACAACAACTTTCCGGATTCTCCGTGGATTCAACTCAAGGCGCATTTGGCCCGTTCAAAGATCAGATCTTTATTGGGGACTACACACTCAGCGTGTTGATGCGTGCTACCACCGAGAAGGTCAATGGTGTCTGGCAAGGGGCTTGTTACCCTTTCCGTGAGGGATTTGCGACTGGATTACTGGCCAATCAATTCACCTCAGGAGGGCGACTGATTGTTGGTGGAACCAATCGGGGGTGGCCGGTGCGTGGCCCGAGCGCTTTTGCACTTCAACGCGTTGAATGGACAGGGAGAATACCGTTTGAAATCAAGGAAATCAATGCTCGTCCCGGAGGTTTTCAGTTGACATTTACCCAGCCACTCAACCCGGCCATGGCGCTCAAGCCGGATACATTCAAGTTGGAAACATTTACACACATTTATCATCAGGGTTATGGGAGTCCTGAAGTCGATCAAACCAAGCCACTGGTTGAAAAGGTCAAATTATCAGACGATCACTCTCAAGCACGTATCTGGGTCAATGGCCTGGTTCAGGGGCATGTTCATTCGTTCGATCTTTCTGCCTTGCGCTCCGGCTGGGATGAATCCCTTTTGCATCCTAATGCGTATTACACCTTGAATGAGATCCCCGAAAAGCAGTAATGACCGCAGGATCATGATTTTTTCAAGTGTCCAAGGCCATGACCTTCATTAAGGTCCATGTGCTCGGGGTCGACTTTCGTAACGATAAATGAGTCGAGAATGATCCACTGGTAGACAATGCAGGATGTTGGAATGGAAATCGTGGATATGCGTGACATCAGTGACGGCCTGCAGTCCCAGTTCATCAGTTTCCCCAACGCTGTCCCCATCGTTCTCCACAATGCGGGCTGCTCACGAGTTCTTCGAATGGGTTTACCCAGGCTTTAGGATTCAAATCATGGATGAATGGCCCGGTTGTATTTTCATCCGTTGCTGTGACGTGGTTCCTGATCATCCACGACGAATCCTTTCAAGGGGCGAAACGGTGCCACTCACATCATCGTGATATCTCGAAGTCGGTTCTGTGCCAGCTTTTTTGTCCCCGATTCAATCTTCCTGTCGTTCCTCGATATGGCTTCAGAATCGTGACCCGCGATGTCACCTGCTATTGCCGAGTTAGTCACCGTGTTTTGCAGGGTGCTGGTCATTGTGTGTCTCAAATACTGGAAGCTGAGTCCTGAATATTTCCTTCGCTGCCCCTCAGCCTTGTAGCATGGGGGGACTGTTTTCCATCCAGCACCGTCGTTCTATCGGTTGCTGATGATTCACCCATCTGGGCTTCCTTGAAATGGTTTCCACTGCCTGGTTCCCTGCCACGAGGACCGTAGGGTGTCCATGGTGAGAGGCCGTGTATCCATCATCATAGACGGCGGGAGGATCCCTTGTGGGAAAAATGATGCTTGCTGCTTTAATATTGGCTTTGTATCAAACTCCGTCACAAAGAATAGACATGAAACATTATTTGAGTTTTTTTTATCTGGTCGCAGCAATTGCTTCGATGGCATTCAAGCCAAGTGTTGCAGCTCAGTTGTCGATATCGCCCGAAGCGGAAAGAAGCGCTGTGGTGGACGTGGTTTGCCCGGATTGTGTCACTGCGGATTTATTTCCCAGTCCATACACCGAGCAGACCTTGCCTGGCATTAGCGAGGCCATTTCCTACATTGGGTTTGATCTGAAAGCTTTGTTGCCGGAAGGGGCATCCATTAGCAGTGCGAAACTCAATGTCTTTGACCTGGACATTGAGGTGGATGATCAATTTGTTCATGTGGCCCTGCTTGACGTGCCTTCAGACTGGGATCCAGCATCCTTGACCTTTGACATGGCAAGGGC
The DNA here is from genome assembly GCA_014239995.1 of Verrucomicrobiia bacterium. Classification (GTDB taxonomy): domain Bacteria; phylum Verrucomicrobiota; class Verrucomicrobiia; order Limisphaerales; family AAA164-E04; genus AAA164-E04. The sequence continues at coordinate 110 of JAAZXX010000228.1, read as the reverse complement.
AAGATACGGTGCCACGCGCGTGGATGCGCCCAACGTTGCAGTCGCTGTCGATCCTGGAAAAGTGCTCTGGCAAGGCCGGGTTGCCATGAATCTCGAGTTTCAACCGGGCA
>JAAZXX010000227.1 GCA_014239995.1 Verrucomicrobiia bacterium | reverse complement strand
CGCATCCGGCACCTCCAACGGTTCCAACCGCGTCTGCGTCCTCCATCTTACCAAGGTTTTTCGGGTTTCGAATGGCCTCCTCGATCTTTTTCTGAAATGTGTCTGACATGTTTCCGGATCTATGATTGGGGTGATTGGATTTGCTCAGGTCTTTGCGGGCTCCGGTCGATAGCGCGGCACCGATGCGTTTATTTCCCTGGACCAGGCATCGATTCCCCCTGCAAGGCACCTTACATTGCGGAAACCCTGACCTTGAAAATAGGTTGCGGCGTCCAAGCTGTGTTGGCCTGTGTGGTCATAGATGACCAGCAAGTCTTCGCGCGGCCACTGACTGAGCATTTCCTGCATGGACTCTTGGGACATATGCACAGCACCTTGCAGTTTGACCGCCTCCCATTCCTCGCTCGTGCGGATATCTACCAGGCGGCATGTTTCATCAGACTGCAGAGTTTCGGAAACGGCTTGAGGTGTCATCATGACCTTAGAATCCTCGTTATGGCTTTCTTGGATCCTCAGGAGCACTTCCTCGGGGTCAAGATTCTCATTGCGCAGGCAGAGAGCCTTGAGGTCTTCATCCGGATCAAAGGCACAACTTGCACAACCTCCGATGTGGTAGTGACGAAACAAGGCCCGCTGTGCCCAAGGAAAGGCATCCAATACTGCGCGCATCGTTGATTGAGGGGTGATATTGGGCTGAGAAGTCATTGTGGAATGGTGGAGAATGTTTTCTGGGTATGAGAGTGGATTTACGCTTAGCCATGATCCCCGAACCGTTTCTGAATGCGTTCAAGAATTTCCAGGCAACGATCGATTTCATCGACATGGTTGTAAAAATAAAAACTAGCCCTGGCGGTGCCACTGACGCCAAGTTTTTTCATCAATGGTTGTGTGCAGTGATGACCTCCACGCAAGGCGACACCTTTTTGATCTGCAAGCGTGACGATGTCATGGGAATGGATGCCTTCCATGAAGAAGCTTACCAGGCCGGCTCTTTTTTCCTTGGGACCGAAAAGAAGCGTTCCGGGAAACCTTGATATTTCTCGGTAAAAGTAATCTGCCAACTTGGCGTCGTGTTCCCAAATGACTTCTCGTCCGATGCTGTCGACGTAGTCCATGGCCGCGGCAAGTCCCACTGCACCTGCCATGTTCACCGTGCCTGCTTCAAACTTGTGGGGTGGATCCTTGTATACCGATCCACTGAAGTCCACCTCTGCAATCATCTCTCCGCCTCCATGGTAAGGTGGCAGTTCATCCAGTAGATCGCCTTTGGCGTAGAGGGCTCCGATACCGGTTGGTCCACATATCTTGTGGCCGGAAAAGGCAAGGAAATCGCAGTCAATATCTTGAACGTCAACGGGTTGATGCCCGACGCTTTGAGCGCCATCGATGATACTGATTGCGCCAACTGACCGGGCCTTTGCACAAAGGTCTTTCACCGGGTTGACAGTTCCAAGACTGTTTGAAATGTGTACGCAGCTAAAGATCTTTACATCCGACGTGAGCATTCCATCCAGCCGATCAAGGGCGAGGTTTCCCTCACGATCCTCAACGGGAAGATAGAGCAGTTCAGCACCGGTACGTTGCGCAATCAATTGCCATGGTACCATATTGCTGTGATGTTCCATCTCCGTGATGAGCACCTTGTCCCCCGGTTTCAAAATGGATTCCGCCAGGCATGAAGCCACTAGGTTGATGGACTCGGTGGTGCCTCGAGTAAAGACGATCTCCCGGGCGCTTCTTGCATTCACAAACCGGGCTGTGCGTTCGCGTGCTGACTCATAGGCCAGCGTGGCACGGTTGCTGAGTTCATGGATGCCACGGTGCACGTTCGCGTTATCATGCTCGTAGTAGCTTTTGATAGCCTCGACCACAGTGCGCGGTTTCTGGCTGGTCGCGGCGTTATCAAGGTAGATCAATGGATGTCCGTTGATCTTCTGGTCAAGGATTGGAAAATCCTTGCGAGTGCGTGACCCCAGTAAACCGGTTGAAGTGTTTGTCATTTCGTGCTGCACGGTATGCAAGCTCACATCAGGCCAAGTTGCAGTTTGGCTGCCTCGGTCATCATGCCCTGGTTCCACTGTGGTTCCCAAACCAACTCGACGTCTGCCTCAGCGACATCCTCGATACACATGATCTTGTTTTGTACATCCTGTTGAATCATGGGGCCCATGCCACAACCTGGAGCTGTAAGGGTCATCTTGACCATGACGTGAAAGTCATCGTCTCCTTCAGCCTCGGTGACCACGCAGTCGTAAATCAGCCCGAGATCAACGACATTCACAGGTATTTCAGGATCGAAGCAGGTTTTCATTTGTTCCCACACCCGTGTTTCCACCTCTTCCGTGTTGGCCTTCTCTCCCTCTGCAGAGGCGCGGACACGCGCATCGCTGACTTCCTTCCCCAAGGCATCGGCGTCACTGCCCTGAATGCGGAACATGTTGCCATTGACCACCACCGTGAAGGAGCCCCCAAGCTCCTGAGTAATGGTGGCGGATTCCCCTTTCACGAGGGTTACCGCGTCCCCGGCCGGCACGATGGCAGCCTCGACGTCGCGTTTGAGTTCGATAGACTCCTGATGATGCATGGAATATTTAAAGTTTGTTTTACTGTCTTTCAGTCAACCTGAAGTTTGAAAAATTCTCCAGTCGATTCCAGACGATTTGGTTCAGTTCAGCACCGATTGCCTGGTGCTCAATCCTGTCTGTGATTTCTCCCGCAAAGGCATGCACGAGCATGCGCTGTGCCACCGGCTTGGGTATGCCCCTGCTGCGTAGGTAATAAATGGCCTCCTCGTCCAGTTGCCCAATGGTTGCCCCGTGGGTGCATTTAACGTCGTCGGCGTATATCTCAAGCTGAGGCTTGGTGTCGACCGTGGCGTCGTTGGAGAGTAGCAGATTCTTGCTTGTTTGTTTAGCGTCAGTCTTCTGGGCGATTTGTTGAACGAGAATGCGACCATGAAATACCGCTCGTGCGTGATCGTCGAGAATGCCGTTGAAATATTCATGACTTTCACCATGTGGTTGAGCGTGTTCAACAATCATGTGGTTGTCTGCCAATTGATGCCCATCCGCAAGGTTGAGTCCATTGAGGACACAGGCAAGCCCTTCGCCGTCCAGCTTTGTGCGAATGGTGTTTCGGTTGATGCGCCCTCCCATGGTCAGGTAGTGGGATCGGAAACGGGCCGCGCGCCCCATGTGTACGTAGATGCTTGCCATGTGAAATGCCTTCTGCGATTCCTCCTGAACTTTCACATGCTCAATCCTTGCTTCAGGATCGACAACGAACTCGGTGGTTGGTGCGTTGAGATAACAGGCGTCATTCAATCCATGATGCGATTCCAGTATCGTGCAGTTTGACAATGTTTCCGCATGGATGACAAAACGGGGAAAAATACCCTTTCCCTCAGCATTTCCACTTGAAAGATGGATGATCTGGATTGGGGTGTCGACATGGCATTTCCTGGGCAAGTGCAGGTATAGTCCATCCTTGAAGTAAGCGCTGTTCAATGCTGCGAAGGGATTGTCATTTTGGTAGGAACAGTTTCCAAGGTGCCTTTCGAGCTCAGCGTGATGGGTTTTGAGTGCCTCGTGCAAGGGGAGGGCGATCGCTTCGGCGGGAAGGGCGGACAGGTCTGAGCTCTCCTGCTGGTATCGGCCGTCCAGGAACACCAGTCGAATCGTTGATTGTTCCTTCAAGGGGTAGGCTACGTTTACCAAGGTCCGGTTGTCCAATTTCTCAGCAGCCGTCATCGGCAGGAAGGCCATTTGGCGGATGGGATCGATATTGGTGAAACGCCAATCTTCATCGTTCAGGGTGGGTAACCCCGTTTTGGCGTACTGTGCGATTCCCGCCTTACGAAAGGGAAGAAGCCATGCTGAGGAAGGCGTCATTGCCCTTTCCTCGGCATCAAATGCCTCCAGCCACTGGTCATTTTCCTTGATCTGTTCTGTTTCAGTCATGACACCATTCAGGAAATTTGTTTTCACGCTGTTTGAGCGGCCTCTTGGATCACCCAATCGTAGCCCTTGTCTTCGAGCTCGAGTGCCAGTTCCTTGGGGCCAGTTTTGATAATACGACCGTCGTGAAGCACATGTACGACGTCCGGAACGATGTAATCCAGCAGTCGTTGATAATGGGTGATGACCAGTTGTGCCGTGTTGGGATTGCGCAGGCGGTTCACGCCATTGGCCACAACCTTCAAGGCATCAATATCCAAACCCGAGTCCGTCTCGTCCAGAACGGCCATGATGGGTTCCAGTGCGGCCATTTGGAAAATTTCGTTGCGCTTCTTTTCCCCACCCGAGAAACCCACATTCAGGGAACGCTTGAGAAAGTCTCCCGGCAGGTCGAGTAATTTTGCTTTTGTTTTGATATACTTCAGAAATTCCACGGCATCCAATTCCTTTTCGCCTCGTGCCTTTCGCATTTCGTTGATTGCGGACTTGAGGAAATAGGTGGTATTCACGCCTGGAATCTCCACCGGGTATTGGAATGCCAGAAAAAGGCCCAGGTGTGCTCGCTTGTCCGGTTCGAGTTCCAGCAGATCCTGCCCCTTGAATGCGATGGTACCCTCGCTTATTTCGTAACCCTCGCGACCTGCAATGACAGATGCGAGCGTACTTTTTCCGCTGCCATTTGGCCCCATGATGGCATGGACTTCACCGGCGTGGACCTGCAGGTCGATGCCATTCAGGATGGCTCGCCCCTCAACACCAGCTTTCAAGTTTCTGATCTCTAACAATGGTTGATTTGACATAGTTTAAACTGCGTTTCTTGCTTCCTTTTTCCCACTCAAGGGTTACCCAACACTGCCTTCGAGACTCACACCGAGAAGTTTTTGAGCTTCAACGGCAAATTCCATAGGGAGTTCCCGAAAGACCTCTTTGCAGAACCCATTCACAATCATGTTCACCGCGTCCTGGTTGGATATGCCTCGTTGGTTGCAGTAGAAGATCTGATCTTCACCTATTTTGCTCGTGGTGGCCTCATGTTCGACACTTGAGCTTGTGTTCTTGACTTCAATATAAGGGAAAGTATGGGCTCCACACTGGTCGCCGATCAGTAGGGAATCGCATTGGGAAAAATTACGTGCGTTTTCAGCTGATTTGCGTACCTGCACCAGACCGCGATAGCTGTTCTGTCCCTTTCCAGCGGATATGCCTTTGGAAATAATGGTGCTTCGTGTGTTTTTCCCGACATGGATCATCTTGGTGCCGGTATCCGCCTGTTGACGATTATTGGTGAGGGCAACAGAATAGAATTCACCAATGCTGTTTTCGCCCTGAAGCACGCAACTTGGATACTTCCATGTGATTGCCGAGCCGGTCTCCACCTGGGTCCATGAGATTTTGGAGTTTCTCCCCTTGCACAAGCCTCTCTTGGTGACGAAATTATAAATGCCTCCTTTACCCTCTTCATCACCAGGATACCAGTTTTGCACCGTGGAGTATTTAATTTCTGAATCGTCCAATGTCACCAATTCCACGACCGCTGCATGGAGTTGGTTTTCATCACGCATGGGTGCTGTGCACCCCTCAAGATAACTCACATAGCTGCTTTCCTCTGCCACGATGAGTGTGCGTTCAAATTGTCCGGACTTGGCTGCGTTGATCCTGAAATAAGTGGAGAGTTCCATGGGGCAGCGAACGCCCTTGGGAATAAAGACAAATGATCCGTCACTGAAAACGGCAGCATTGAGTGCCGCATAATAATTATCGGTGTAAGGCACGACGCTGCCCAGGTATTTACGGACTAGATCTGGATGTTTTTGAATCGCTTCGGACATGGGGCAAAAAATAATACCCTTCTCCGCGAGTGTCTCCTGATAGGTTGTTCCGACGGAAACACTGTCAAAGACAGCATCCACCGCTACGCCTGCGAGGCGTGCGCGCTCATGCAGCGGAATCCCGAGCTTTTCGTAGGTTTCAAGCAATTTAGGATCCACCTCATCCAGGCTCTTGGGTCCATCACTCTTACTCTTGGGTGCTGAATAGTAAACGATGTCCTGAAAATCCACGGGTGGATAATGCACTTGCGGCCATGTTGGCGGGGTCATCTGTTGCCAGTATCGGAATGCCTTGAGGCGCCATTGGAGCATGAATTCAGGCTCCTTCTTCTTGGCGGATATAAACCTTACAATGTCCTCGCTCAGTCCGGGAGGTGCTGAATCGGATTCAATGTCGGTGACAAAACCGTATTTGTACTCGCTTTTGACAAATCCCTCGATGGTTTCTGTTGCGCTGCTCATTTTTT
>JAAZXX010000226.1 GCA_014239995.1 Verrucomicrobiia bacterium | reverse complement strand
ACCGGGCCCTGGCCAAGCTGGGTGCCCGTAAAATAACGTACAAGAAGATCGGTGACATTTCGCTAAACCTGTGGTTTTTCTACCCCAAGGGACACGCCACGACCGACAAGCGGCCGGCCATCGTCTTTTTTTTCGGTGGAGGATGGGTGGGAGGCACACCGCGCCAATTTTTCCCTCAAAGCGCCTACCTTGCCTCTCGGGGCATGGTTGCCATCTGTGCAGAGTATCGTACAAAAAGCCAACACCAGACCACCCCGGATCAATGCGTTGAGGACGGAAAGTCAGCCATGCGCTGGGTGCGTCATCGCGCCCCGCAGCTTGGTATCAACCCTCATATGATCGCAGCGGGAGGAGGTTCTGCCGGGGGACATGTCGCCGCCTCCACAGGCACACTCAAGGCCTTCAATGCTCCGACGGATCCCGACCTGTCCTGTGTGCCCCAAGCCCTGGTACTCTTCAATCCGGTTTATGACAACGGACCCCGTGGTTACGGTCATGAGAGGGTCAAGGACTATTGGAAGTCATTCTCCCCCATGCACAACCTGAGTGCAAGCACCCCGCCTGCCATTGTTTTCATGGGAACCCAGGATAAGCTCATCCCGGTGGAAACAGCCAAATTATTCCAGGCACGTATGCAGCAACACGGTATACGCAGCGATCTGCACCTGTATCAAGGCCAGGGCCATGGTTTTTTCAACACGGCGCGGTTCCATGAAACCCTTCACGCGGCAGATCGCTTTCTGGTCTCGCTCGGGTTTCTGGATGGATCTCCCAGCATAGCACCCACCACGGAGCCATCGGTCCTTAATGCCGAAAGTGACGATTCCCCGTAAACACCATTGCCACACCGTGTTCATTGGCTGCAGCAATGACAGCCTCATCTCGAACCGAACCACCCGGCTGGATGGCCGCAGTGGCACCAGCCTCGGCAGCTGCGATCAAACCATCTGGAAAAGGGAAAAAGGCATCACTGCACACCGCACTGCCCTGCAATGGCAAGCCGGCTTCACTGGCTTTCCATACGGCAATCCGACTGGAATCCACACGACTCATCTGCCCTGCACCCACACCGATGGTCCGATCCTTCCCCGCATAGATGATGGCATTGGACTTGACATGCTTGACCACTCGCCAACCAAACAACATCGCCTGAAGTTCCTCTTCGCTTGGAGCACGCTCGCTGACAAGCTGAAGATCCTTCCTGTCGACCATCTTCTGGTCGAAGGCTTGCGCCAGGTAGGACCCAGCTCCCACGGAACGCAGTTGCCACCCCTCTTGGATACAGGTTTGCTTGACCCTTATCAGGCGTAAGTTCTTCTTTTTACTTAAAGTTTCCAAAGCCTCTGGAGTGAATCCGGGGGCCACGATAACCTCGCTGAAAATCCCGGCGATAGCATCCGCACAGGGACCGTCCATGGCTTGGTTCGATACAATGATCCCGCCAAAAGGTGCCTGTTTATCGGTCGCAAAGGCCTTTTCCCACGCCTCGATGAGTGCATCGCCCTGCCCAACCCCGCAGGGATTGGTATGTTTCAGGATAGCCAGGGTGGGTGATTGACCTTCGAACTCTGTCATCAGGCTCTGGGCAGCAGTGAGATCCAATATATTGTTGTAAGAAAGGGCCTTGCCATGAAGTTGCTCAAAATAGTCACCAAAGGCACCATACAATGCTGCTGCCTGATGCGGATTCTCCCCGTAACGGAGGTCCTGGGCCTTGGATACATGGACATGAACGTGGGCAGGCGTCGGACTTGCCGCTCCCTCCCCGGGGGCCAATGACTCGAACTTGGCGCTTAGATGGTTCGCAATGGCTGCATCATAGGATGCCGTGCGCGCAAAGACCTTGGCGGCGAGATTTCGCCGTAACTCCATGCTCGTATCACCTTGCTGGCGGACCTGTGTCGCCACGGTTTCATAGTCATCAGGATCTACCACAACCGTCACGCTCTGGTGATTTTTGGCTGCACTACGCAACATCGAAGGACCCCCAATATCAATCTGCTCAATAGCGCCTTCGATCGTAGCATCTGGCTTAGCAACAGTGGCTTCGAAGGGATAAAGATTCACAACCACCAGATCAATGGGCTGTATGCCATGCTCACTGACCGTGTGGCAGTGAGCCGGATTATCTCTCAAATAAAGCAAGCCCCCATGCACTTTCGGGTGTAGGGTCTTCACGCGGCCATCGAGCATCTCAGGGAAACCGGTGTAGTCACTCAGGTCACTGACTTCTATACCTGCCTCACGCATGGCCCGGGCGGTTCCACCCGTGGAGATCAGGGCGACACCACATTCGGCCAGTTGCTTCGCAAAGGGTATGAGGCCGGTCTTGTCAGAAACAGAAATTAGGGCACGTTGAATCTTTTGAGTCATTACATGGAAATCAAACAGGACAAAACGACAGATCGTCAACCGTCAAAATTACATGATTGACCTGAGCCCCAACCTCCTCTTGATTACAGCTATATTTCATGAGCACCGATCCGAACAACAAAACATCCGACCTGACCCCGGACTTGAAGCCCAGCCAGGGCGATCTTGAGGCCATCCATCAGTTGCGCGAACTTTACCAGCAGATGCGCGATGAACTCGGCAAGGTCATCATTGGCCAGCAGGACGTCGTTGAACGGCTTCTTATCTGTATCCTGGCGCGCGGGCACGCGCTGCTGATGGGAGTCCCGGGCTTGGCAAAAACAACCATCATCAACGCTTTGTCCCAGGTGATGTCCCTGGATTTCAGCCGAATCCAGTTCACCCCTGACCTCATGCCCAGTGATATCACGGGAACGGATATCCTTCAGGAAACGGATCAACCCGGCAAACGAGCCTTTGTTTTCAATAAGGGACCGGTTTTTGCGAATATCATCCTTGCCGACGAAATCAACCGCACCCCACCCAAAACCCAATCAGCCCTGCTGGAGGCAATGCAGGAGCATCGCGTGACTGCAGCCGGGCGGGTGTTCAACCTTCCCTCACCTTTTTTCGTCCTGGCCACTCAGAATCCCATCGAGCAGGAGGGCACCTATCCCCTGCCCGAAGCACAGCTGGACAGATTCATGTTTTTCATCAACGTGGATTATCCCACGGCCGAGGAAGAAAAACGTATTGCCCGGGAAACCACCGGAAAGGCACCTGCCACTCTGAACAAGCTGATAGGTGGTGAGGAGGTCCTGAGATTCCAGGATGTCGTTCAGCGGGTTCCCGTGCCGGACCATATCTACGATGCGGCAGTAAACATGGTGAGGCAGACCCGCCCCAAGGAAGGCGAAGCTCCAGATTTCATCAAGCAATGGGTCACCTGGGGTGCCGGTCCACGTGCCATACAATACCTCATTCGCGGTGCCAAGGCCCGGGCCGTTCTCCAGGGAAGCTATATGGCACGACTGGAAGATCTCGAGGCCGTGGCTGAGCCAGTACTCGCACATCGCATCCTGACCAACTTTCAGGCACAGGCTGAGGGAGTGACCAGTCGAAGCGTGATCGATCAATTGGTGGCCCTGCAACGGGAAAAAACCGAGGTCTGAAGAACCACGTCCTCCAAATACCGACTTGGAGGAGTGACCAAGCAGTATCCCCTGAAAGCATCCGAGCATGGCAACCAGTGAATCCAAAGAGGGCGGATTGATCGATCCACGCGTCACCGCCCGACTTGCGGTCCAACCGCTCGTCGCACGCTTTGCCATGGAAGGATCCGTCTCGGGAATGCATCGCAGCCCTCATCGTGGCTCGAGCGTGGAATTCGCTGAATACCGCCAATATGTACCCGGCGATGACCTTCGAAGACTGGACTGGAGGGTACTGGGGCGCACGGATCGATATTACCTCAAGGAATACGAGGCCGAGACCAATCTGCGCTGTTACTTTGTGCTGGACTGCAGCGGATCCATGAATTTCACCAGTGCAGAAACATCCAAGCTGGATTATGCCATCAAACTCATTGCTCATCTTGCCTACCAGATCATCCATCAAGGCGATGCCGCGGGACTGGTGACGGTGGGACCAAAGGTTATCACGGAACTCCCACCAAAGCGCATGCCCTCCCACCTGCAACTTATCATGGACATCCTTAAGCAGGCAAAGGGCAAGGGGGAAACCGGCCTGATCGAAACGTTGCATGAACTCGCAGACAAGGCTCGACGCCGGGCACTGGTCCTGATCTTTTCCGACTGCTTCACCGACATCGAACCTCTGATCGGAGGACTCCAACACCTTCGATTCCAGAAACACGACGTAGGATTGTTTCACATCCTGGATCGTCAGGAAATGGATTTCAACTTTGATCGCCCCATTCGATTTGCGGATCTTGAGAGCAGCTTCAGCATGGTCACCGAACCGGCGATGGTAAGGGAGGCATATCTGGAACAATTTCAAAATTTCCAGGCTGCCTTACAAAAGGGCTGTCACGAATGCAACAGCGACTACCGTGAGGTAACGACCTCGAAACCTTTTGAAAAGGTGTTGGCGGACTTCCTTGTGGATCGAGCCAAAGCACTTGCCTTTCGCTGAATCGTGGCCCGAAAAAGACCAAACGAGCACCCCTTGGAGCAAGCATGACATTCCTGCAACCCATCATACTTTTTGGATTGCCTCTCGCTCTGCTGCCAGTGGTGATTCATCTCCTCAACCGGTTGCGTCACCGCACCCAGCAATGGGCTGCGATGCGTTTCCTCGTGGCGGCATCCCGCAGTTCTGTCAACAAGGCTAAACTCAAGCAGTTTCTGATCCTTCTGTTCAGAACACTCGCAGTGCTCATGCTTCTGTTTTTCCTTGCTAGACCGCTTACCGGCGGTTGGATGGGGTGGGCCTTTGCATCCGCTCCAGACACTGTCCTGATCCTTCTAGACCGTTCTCTGAGCATGGAAACCCGACTGGCAGGCACATCCCTATCAAGACGCGAACGCTCCCTGGAACTACTGGAGCAGGCCGCTGAACCCTACAAGGGACACTCCCATTTTGTATTGCTTGAGAGCGCCTCTGGCAAGGCACAAACCATCAAGGACATGCGTGGACTCAGTGATCACGCCATGACCGCTCCCACCGACACAGCCGCAAACATCCCCTCGCTGCTGCAACGCGCCTTTCAGTGGCTCATCGACAACCAAGCAGGCACCACGGAGATATGGATTGCCTCGGACCTTCAACGTTCCAACTGGCAACCTTCGGATGACCGCTGGGCCTCGTTGATGCTGCAATTCAGAGACCTTCCCCAAACCCTTCGTTTCCGCCTCCTCACCGTGAACGAGCAAACGGAACTGGACACCGCCATTGAATTAGCAGATCTCCAACTTGGTTCCACCGAAGAAGGCAGAACCATGCGCGTGGTGACGGATATCGTGCAATCAGACATCTCACAGGAATCCCTCATGGCCACTCGCCTGTTGAACGGACTTGCAGCTGGAGTCGAAATACCCGTGCAAGCCGCCGAAATGCGTTGGCAGGGACAATGGACACTGGGAACCCAGGAGGACGCAGGATGGGGCAGCCTTACCCTCCCTGCCGACGCTAATATTCGCAACAACAGCTTCTTTTTTGTATATGGAAAAGAACGTCCACACCAGTCATTGACGCTGGCTGGAAAAGACTACATTGGCCGGGTACTCGCGCTGGCATCAGGTGTCATCGATAGAGGCATACTGAAGGCCTCAAAGCATATCCAGCCGTCCAGCCAGAACAACTTGCCAAGCAAGGATGTCTCCATGGTGGTATGGCAGGGTGAGCTTCCCGAAGGGACGCGCTCGGAGGAGCTCATGCGTTTCACTTCGGAGGGCGGTATCGTGGTGTTTTTCCCTTCCCAGTCAACAACGACCGATGAAACCACTTTTGCAGGGGTGCGTTGGATGGATATCGAACAGGCCCAGGGGTCGCAATCCTATGAAATCGGCCGTTGGGAGAAGGAAACGGGCCCCTTGGCAGACACCGATGAAGGATTCAGCCTCCCACTGGAGCAACTTGAGATACGCAAGCGGCGGCGCATCCAACATGCCGACACGGTCCTTGCGGCCTTCTCTGACGGCGAGCCCTTGCTGCTGCACCAGAAAGTAGGACAAGGTGGCCTTTATTTCATGACCACGCTGCCGGCCAATGATTGGTCAGGGCTGGACCAGGGAACGGTCCTTCTGCCCATGCTACAACGCATGGGCATTGAGGGACGGCGTCGCTTGGAAAGCACACTTTTTTGGAACTGCGGTGAAGTCAGCAGTCTCGAATTGGAATCCGGATGGCAACCCGTTGATGAAGAAGCATCCGACCTCAAAATTGACTG
>JAAZXX010000225.1 GCA_014239995.1 Verrucomicrobiia bacterium | reverse complement strand
CTGACGGGGGAGGTGGCAAGGGACACGGCCATTTTGAGGAGTGGGGCGCAGGTTGGTGATGCCCTCTTCGTGACGGGGGATCTGGGAGGGAGCATCGAAGGCAAGCATCTTGATTTTGTCCCCAGACTCAAGGAAGCCCAATGGCTTGTTCAGCATTTCGATATACACGCGATGATCGACCTGAGTGATGGCCTTTCGAGCGATCTTCACTCCCTCTGTCGATCCAGTGGAGTGGGTGCCGAGTTGTGGGGGGATTATCTCCCTATCAGTCGTGTCGCCCGGCTGCGTGCCAAGCAGGGAGACAGGGCCAAACCGGCCCTGGTGGCTGCATTGACCGATGGAGAAGACTTTGAGTTGCTTTTCTGTGTCGCGCCGGTCGATGCAGTCAAGCTGAAGGACTCATGGCGCGAAGCCTTTCCCGAGATATCCGTGACTTGTATTGGCAAGCTCCTTGAGGAGCCCGAAGTGATGTTACAAGAACAGCACGGTAAGCGTCCTTTAGGTTGTCATGGCTACGATCATTTCCAATAGCCCTGAAGAGACGCGTGCCCTTGGGCTCGCTTGGGCACGCGAAATGGATCCGGGATGGATTGTCGGTCTCACGGGCGACCTTGGTAGTGGTAAGACGCAGCTGGTAAAGGGTTTGGCAGAAGGGTGGAATATTCGTGGGCAAATCGCTTCCCCCACCTTCAATATACTCCATGAACATCGAGCTGACAGAGGGACTCTCTTTCATCTGGATCTTTATCGTCTCGATTCCCCAGAGGCCATTTGGGATGCTGGTATTGCTGATTATTTTCGTGAGCCCCTGCAGGGTTGGGTGATTGCTGAATGGGTCGAGCGTTGGATTCAGGACGACTCCATGGCAGAATCAGGCCAACCGGATGTTTGCAGACCTTTTCGATGGGTGCACATCGCGGGTGACTTCGGTCAAAAGCGAACAATTGATTATGAAGATTTTAGGGATTGAATGGTCTTCTCCGCAGCGATCCCTTGCGCTGGGACAATGGTCACCTGAGCAGGGGCTTCGGGTGCTCTCCACAGCTCCGATGTCCGTGGGCAGCGAGACGGCTTATTTTGAAGCCTTTGAGTATCTGGAAAAACACAGTGGTATGCAGCGTGCCGAAATCGGGGCCGTCGTGGTAGGCCTTGGCCCAGGTTCTTATGCCGGAATCCGTCTGGCTATTGCCACTGCCTACAGCTGGCGCCTTGCCAATCAGGCCAAGCTGGTGGGTATTTCCAGTCTCCAGGCCATTGCTCTCAAAGCCTTTCAATCAGGCTCATTCCAGCAAGTCCATACCGTGGTCGATGCACAGCGTGGGGACTCTTACCATGCAGTTTTTGACAAGTCGAGGGATGGAAAGATTCAGGTCACTCACCCTGCTTCTCTCAAGCGTTCCGGGCAAACCATCCCGGATGCATTTTCCGGTGCCTGCATTGCCGGGCCGGATCCTGAAAGATGGATATCAGGCACCCATGCAGGCAAAGTTCCCTGCATGGAGGTATTTCCTGAGGCTCAGTGCCTTCTCGAGGCTGCGGCTCCTTCGCTGGCAGGGCCGGGAAGCCACATGCTAGAGCCCATCTACCTGCGTCCCACTCACTTTGTCAAGTCTCCCACACGTGGGGTATCTCCTCTTCACCAAGACGCAGGAGCAGGTCTTTCCTCCGATGCATGATCTGTTATTCACATACGATGATCGACGCAGTATCTCGTATGACATTGGACGTATCAGGCGAGGCGCGAATACCAGTTTCATCTTTTGACGAATAAAACCGATTGATCGAAGTGCTTTAAAACGTTTGGTTTCAAGGTGAATGGTCTGCCTGAAAATCCGCGAATAAAAAGACTGGAGCTGCCCAGACAGGCCAACCCCAGCTTCCTGTTTTCATCTCTCCATGGAGGATTGGATGTGGTTTTTGTGTGACGAATCCCAACATTGACCCATAATTCCCTCCATGAATGCCTTATTCAACTGGGTCCGTGGCACGAGACATGCCATCACCTCTTTGGCTTGCCTTTTCCTGAGTTCTTCTTTTTTTACAGTAGTCCGTGCCGATTCATTGGCCACTGGAGTGGTTTTTAACGATCTTAACCGCAATGGGATGCGCGAAAATAATGAGCCGGGCTTACCTGGGGTCCGTGTCTCCAATCAAGTGGATATTGTGGAGACTGATGCAGAAGGTCGTTGGCAACTGGCTTATGATGATGACGTCACATTTTTCTTGATCAAACCCCAGGATTGGCAGCCCCCTGTGGATCATCACCAACTACCCCGATTCTTTTATACCCATAAGCCGCACGGTTCACCCAAGCAACAATATCCGGGAGTTGATCCCACCGGGGAACTACCTGAGTCGATCGATTTTCCCCTGCACAAGGTGCATGAGCCACGGGTATTTGAAGCCATCTTTTTTGGTGATCCGCAACCAAGAAACCTGCGCGAAGTGGAATACGTGGGACATGATGTCGTTGAGGAATTGATCGGCACAACGGCAAAATTTGGAGTGACTCTTGGGGATATTGTTTTCGATGACTTGAGTATTTTTGAACCATTCAACGCGACCGTGGCCCTCATTGGAATTCCCTGGTATAATGTGATTGGCAACCACGACATCAATTATGATGCCGCAAATGACCGAGATTCCGACGAGACCTTCACCCGCATTTACGGTCCTAGTTATTATGCTTTTGACTACGGTGCAGTTCACTTCCTCGTATTAGACAATGTCCTGTGGGGAGGGGAAGCTCCTGGTGGGTCGGGCAGCTACACGGGTGGTCTGGACCAGGCTCAACTGGATTTTATTCGCAATGATCTTTCCAGAGTGCCGGAGGATAAGCTGGTGGTGCTCATGATGCATATCCCGCTCACCAGTATGATTAACCGTGAGGATCTCTACCGGCTCATCGAGAACAGGCCCTATACTTTTTCTATTTCAGGGCATACCCACTGGCAGTCCCATCAATTGATTCGCAAGGAAGATGGTTGGCTGGGTGCAAAACCCCATCATCACTTGATCAACGTGACCGTCAGCGGAAGCTGGTGGAGTGGCCTGCCTGATGAATATGGAATCCCGCACACAACCATGCGTGATGGTGCACCCAATGGATACACAAGCCTGAGGTTTTCTGAAAACAAGCTTCCGGAGGTGTATTTCAAGGCATCGCGCAAACCCGAGGACTTTCAAATGTCTGTATTTGTAGATGAGCGTATTCCCGTTCAGTCGCTGCAAACCACTGCGGTCTATGTCAACGTTTTCAATGGTTGGGAAGAGTCGGTGGTTGAGGTTCGATGGAAGGAAGCGGGTGTTTGGCATGCTCTGGAAAAGACACTCGAAAACGATCCCGGTTTGCAGGCTGTTTTCGATCGTGAACCCGAGATTCCAAAGGCTCCCTTCCGTCGTATTTCTGCTCCGGTGGCATCAAACCATCTCTGGAAGGGGAACCTTCCGCAAGGGGTAAGTGCCGGGATCCATGTGTTGGAGGTGCGGGCGACGGATGTGAATGGGAAATGGCATCGTTTGGAGCGTATCATAGGTATCACCGAAAACCCGGTGGTTTCGGGACTGCAAGATGCCGTCGAGTAACCGTGATGGTGGCATGAAGCTCAGACCTTGACCTGTTGAACCCTTATCTCCAGGAAGTCAGCAACGGTCTGGGCAACACTCTGAACGTGTTTTATGACGGTGGTATTCGATGTTTCCAGAATAATTACCTTCCTTGGATTTTTGATTTTCAGCAAAGCTTTTGTGGTTTCCCTGGTTTTTTCCGTGCCCTTGTCAAGAGCCTCGCTGCTTTTGGCGAGCTCCACACATTCAACCTGTTCCCATGCGAACTTGAAGTGTGTCGTTCCCATCAAAATCGGTGATGTGATGCTATAGATGCCTGTTCGTGTTGTTTTATCCAGTAATAGGCCTTCCCGGGCTCTGAGTTGCATCACCCCGGTCAGGATTGAAAAAACACCACAGATGCTGCCCAGGGTAGATAATATCCAAGGATGTTGCAGGCCTTGCTCCTGTCCCCATTTCCAGCCTACTGCTAGACTGGCAGTCACAAGGAATAGCCCTACGAAATTTAGGAGTAGCATCCAGAAAAGAGAGCCCGGAATTCCGGTCAGAATGCACTGGGAAGCCATTTTTTTTTGCACTTGCATGATGCTTCTCTTATTGGCCAATGAAGGCTGTGACTCAAGTGCTGTGCCTGCATCGGGTTCCGTTCTTGGGACATCCCCTGTGGCAAGCAAGCACCATCTTTCTTCAGAAGATATCATATCCTCATGGATGGATGGAATGTCAAAAACACAATGCTTTCCCTGGAAGAGCACGAAGGAGTGGTGCGATCCCAGACAATCTTTGCTGTTGACGGTGGGGGAATGCTGGAAGTGATCCAAAATGGGAGCATCTGCACGCGGTGGCTCTTTGTTATTAAAATGTTCAAAATTATGAAGATACAACTATTTCATGGGAGCCTTTTTCTTTTCTCGCCCTTTCCCAGCTGTAAGCTGTTTGCTTTGGGTATGTTTCAGTGACTCTGGATGCCTTTTGAAAGCGTTTCATAGGTGCGTCAGAGCTTTGAAACCCAAGCCATGGTTCAAGACGACCGGGTCTGGAGGTTTAACGTGCCTGCCGTGGGGATGGTCCATTTGGCCCATTACCTGTCATCACATGTCTGTTCGGTTTGGTCTACCTCATCCCGATGAGACGGCTTTGCATTGACTTGAATCCCCACGGCGTCAATGATTGTGCGTATTTAACATGAAACCGTTGGAAGGAAAGATTGGATTGGTGGCCGGTGTGGCCAATAAACGTTCCATCGCGTGGGCGATTGCACAAGCCTGGCATGATGCCGGGGCGCAATTAATCTTCACGTATCAGGGGGATCGGCTGAAGGAAAACGTTGAGCAGTTGGCTGGCACCTTTGGCGAGGATACCATGATGCTGCCCTGTGATGTCTGTTCCGATGAGCAGGTGGAGGGGGTATTTGATCTGGTTAAAGAAAAACACGGGAAACTGGATCTCCTGCTGCATTCCATTGCTTTTGCACCCAAGGACGCGCTTGAGGGTGAGTTCATCAACACCACGCGTGAGGCTTTCAAGGTGGCTCATGATGTCTCGGCCTATTCCTTGGTGGCCATGGCACGAGGTGCTGCACCATTGATGACTGAAGGTGGAAGCATCGTGGCGATGTCCTATTATGGTGCGGAAAAAGTGGTGCCTCACTACAACGTCATGGGGGTTGCGAAGGCGTCCCTTGAAGCTTCGACTCGATATCTCGCCTATGACCTTGGACCTCAGAAAATCAGGGTCAATTGCATCAGTGCAGGTCCCATGAACACCTTGGCTGCACGCGGCATATCCGGGTTCACCTCCATGCTCAAGCATTACGAAGCTCATGCGCCATTGAAGCGCAATGTGATGCCAGAAGAGCTTGGTGCGACCGGTGTATTCCTAGCTGGAGAGGGTTCAGCAGCCATGACGGGTCAGGTGCTCTATGTCGACAGTGGTTATCAAATTATGGGAATGTATTGATGCCTAGAAGCCCTCTTTTAGCTGCCTGGATTACCATTGCCAGCGTCACCCATGTTTTGCTGGCGTTTGTCATTTTGGTATTGAAAACGCATGCTGCAGAGGACTCCAAGGCAGAGCAAAACTATCAACGTGCTATCAGTGCCTATACCGCGGGTAACATACTGGATGCCAAGAATTTGCTTAATGAAGCGATTGGGCAGGATACACATTATGCACCTGCTTACATGGCGCGGGGGTTCATACTGCAGTATGAACGTAAATACCGCGAAGCGGTCCACGACTTCAGCAAGGTGATCGAGATGGAGCCTCGCAGGGCTGAGGCCTGGTTCCGCCGTGGCGTTGAACATTTCAACCTCGGGCAATTCAAGCGGTCAGTGGAGGATTTCGAGACATTCGCAGAGCTTGAACCTGGACAGAGGCCCCATCTTTGGCAACTCGGCATAGCCTACTATTATACAGGACAATTCCAACAGGGGCGGGATTTGTTTGAATCCCATCAAACCGTGAACAGCCATGATGTTGAAAATGCCGTTTGGCATTTTCTCTGTGTAGCGAAACTGGATGGTTTTGAGGCTGCAAGGGCCTCATTCATTGACCTGAAGGGAGATAAGCGGGTGCCCATGATGCAGGTCCATGCCTTGTTCAAGGGGACGGGCACCGAGGACGATGTGCTCAAGGCCGCCCATGAGGGATCGGCCGTGGGGGGGGCGCTGATGCGGTATAGCTTTTATGCTCATCTTTACCTG
>JAAZXX010000224.1 GCA_014239995.1 Verrucomicrobiia bacterium | reverse complement strand
AGACACGACACAGTACTCGTAACTGTTCACCCTTGGGATCTGGATGAGCCCAACTCAACCACTCGTGACTCACAAAGATAATCTCTGAGTCGCTAGGAACGTCTTGCCATCGAGTCAAGAAGCCTCGAGTCTTCAACTCCTGATGGACGTCCATGACACGACCCTTGCTACCTTCTCCGTACCTGTGTGGGTGTGATGTGTAAGATATATAAGAGTGAGAGAGAAATCTACAAGAATAAACGTACAACATCAACAACGTCTCCAACGAAATCAACCACATCGCGTGCTGTATCGGTGTTGCTGTACTGATTCTCTTTCCTAGAACTTCGACTGCCTTTGTTTTCTTGGTCGCACCACGCAACTTCATCTTTCTCTCTCGCTTCTCCAACACACCTCGTAACTCTGGGAAACTTGTACACATTGCTGCAGCGTCCTGACCGAGATCGTTCTTCAAAGATGGATCAGCACCCTCGCTTAACAACAACTCTACAATTTGTAAATCACCTCTCGATACTGCTTGATGTAATGCTGTCTTACCAGCATCTTCGGCAACAAACGAAATAATACCTGATCGTACGATGTTGGCCCTTTTGAGAAGTTTTGCGGTACCTTGAATGAGTTTCCACTTTGTCGTTCGTGCTTTCATTCGATAGTCTAACAAACCTGCAGAGAGTACACCGTTTTGTAGAAGATACGCCAAAATCAGCCGAAACTGAGCAAGTGGAATCCTCTCGAGGGTCAGTCCCTTGGATCGTGCACGCTCCGCAAATGAAAAATCCGCTGGGATGTAAATGTCACACCGTGAAGCATTACTTGCTCGTTCAAGTTCAAGTTTTCCCTCGAGTTCCCCACTCGATCCAAAATCAAGGCGTACCTCAACGCCATACTCTTTCTCGAAAAGCCGCGCAGCTTCCTCAACAGGCATGCGCATACCGGCGGCGCAGTATACCACCAAGGACGCGTTGCGTGATGGGTTTTCACCAGTGGGAGGCAACCGCAACCAGTAAATGGCAAGCGCCAAAACTGAAAGAGCCAGAAGGGAGAAAACCAAGGGGCCAAAGCCAGTGCGCCGGTAGTCTGGATGATTGTACGACATGAGCGATTTAAATTGACATGCCATGCAGTGCCCCAGATGCCTTCATAATTCAAGTCTAAACAAGCTGTCTCAGCTTAACAATACCGTCGTGTTGACTTGGCTTTTCAATCGACACAATCTTGCAAGATGACCTTTAGCGTGAGACATGCAACCATCCTGTGGTTCACCGCCAGCACGATCATCTTCGGACGCCTCCATGCGGAGTGGTCTTGGGTTGTTCCAACGCAGCATTCCGATATTTCACCAGACCTTTTCGTGAAAGGTATCAGGCAAGCCGAGCAATTCCGCCGGAATCTGCTCCGAAAAAATGCAATGGGAATCACTCCAGCAGAAATACTCGCAGAGGGGGTATTACGTTTTCAAAAGCTTGCCGCCCCCCATTTGGCAATGGAAAACAATGTCAAGGGTTTCAGGATAAAAAGCAGGCGCATCGTCCAGCGAATAGGGGGAACCAAGATCAAGGTGAAGCCCGGGATGGCTTTTAAGGCACTTGAAGGGAAGTGGCTTGGGCAATGGGGTCAAAAAGAGGTAAAGAAGCATCGATATGTCCCAATCCATCAGGCTCCTCCCAAACGAGTGGAAGGTTTTCATCCGGTATGGGTGCATTCAGTGCAGTGCACACGCATGCATGATGGGATTGCCTGGAGCGTGCTTGCATCTACCGAAGAAAAATCCAAGGCCTTCTTTTTTCTGAAGACCATTTATCGATGGGAAGACGAAGACCTAAGGGATGATTTCTGGCATCAACCTGCCGTGGGAGTCTGGATCAACGATACCCGATACATCTGGGTTGCTGGGTCCTCGGACCTGCACAGCATTGAGGAAAAAGCTTGGAACACCTCATTGAACAAAAATGGCGGAGAAATAAGGCTTGAAGCGCACCTGAACCCGAAAAAGGCCGAATTTGAGCGTTTTGCAAGCACAGGCTTCTATTACCAAATGCGTGGTCAACAGCAAATGACGGTTCGAGGTAACAGTTTTCAAGTGATCTACGCCAAACCTCCAGCCACGGCAACAACATGGAAGCAATTTTGGATTAATTTTTCATCACCTTGAAAGCCTTTTGATTACAAATTCGACTTTTTTAAGTTTCCAGACAAGCAGCTTTTTAGTCCGGACAGACTCAACATTCTGAAAAGCATAGGTTGATGATTCGTTTAAATTCATGACAAAGCCTTGGAATGGCCCAGAATCGATGTTCCGCCAAAACTCGTCTTAAGTAACTGATACTAAAGCAACGACAGCGTCTGTGCTGAGACCCAACCCCCAGTCGGATCTAAAATGAACTGCATCTGGCCAGGAATTTCACCATTTCACATTTTTCCTGAGAAAATTTTGGAGGGGTATTGTCGATAATTTGATTTGACTTCTTGTAGAGGAGCGTGGAGACTAAACAAGATTTTTACGGGGTCGGCTCTGTTACTCAAACAAGAGAATTGTGAGGTGATTAGGCCGTTTTCCTTCTTGACAAAGAGGTAACCCATAGTAATATCGGGGAGGTTAGGGAAGTCTAGGTGTATGTTCCTTACATGAAGTAAAATCATCAATCGGTAAGATGAATGCGAATATGAGAACTAAATTAAACGCGATCAAAGGGTTAATATGTGCGATTGCATCAGTGTCTGCGGTACAGGCACAGGATAGCCAAATTCTTTACAGTAATACGTCAGATCCTACTTTGGGATCCTACGCTCCAGCCGACAATGAGACCGAGTTTGGCGATCAGGTAGAATTCTTTAATGTGACCGGTGGAGGCACGACGGTGACCGAATTCAGATTTGAGTATTTTTCGTCTGAGGCGACTGGCGATGCAGTATTACGTTTCAGGGCCAACGATGGTGAACTCTTTAATGGTGTAGCATCACCTTCCACGCTCCTATACGAAAGCCCTCCCTTCAACCTGCAAGCTGACTACAAGACCGTTGAAGTCACCGGATTAGCCGTGGTCATACCAGACAATGCATTCACATTTACCATTGAGTTCGCAAACCTGGGCGCCACTCAGGACGTAGGACTCCTTATCCGCAACCCACCTGAACTGGGAACCAGCTTTGACGATCTCTGGGTTGATAACGGTGGTGACTGGGCGCTCAAGACAATCCCACTTACGACCGCAAACCTTGCTGCCAACATAGTTGGAATAGTTCCGGAACCAGGAACAACTACCTTAGCCTTGATGGGCTTGGGATCTCTGCTCGGCTACGGATTCATCCGAAGAAAGAAATAGCCGAGGATACAACTCCATCATATTTGCTGATTTTCAGGGTGTGAGGTTTAGCCTCACACCCTTTTTTTATGCCTTGTTTTTTCAAAAACGTTTTAGCAAATGGCCAAATCCAAAGCTTCAACACCGATGATGGAGCAGTATAGGGGCATTAAAGCAGAGATGCCTCCTGAGACGCTGCTACTCTTTCGGTTAGGTGACTTTTACGAAATGTTTTTTGAGGATGCTCAAACGGGAGCAGGCATCCTCAATGTCGCACTCACCAAACGTGGATCAACTCCAATGTGTGGTATACCCTACCATGCGGCATCCAATTACATCTCAAAAATCCTGGAAGCAGGTCGCAAAGTTGCAATATGTGACCAAGTTGAAGTGGCTAAACCGGGTAAGCTGGTCCGACGTGCTGTGACCCAAATCCTGAGTCCAGGCACCCACTTCGATGATAAATTACTGCTAGCTGAATCTCACAACTACCTTGCGGGACTTTATCAGGAGGCGAACTCTTATGGAATTGCATACATTGACTTAACGACAGGCACTTTCGTTACAATGGAACTCTCGTCAGAACTGGGTGTGGAAACGGAACTCCAACGCATCCAAGCTTCAGAGGTTGTGATTCCGGCCGAGAACGATCACCTCAAAAACCTGGTTTCCAATCAAAAAGTTGTCATCAGTGAATACGATGACTGGGTTTTTCAGACGGATACTGCACTTTTCACCTTACTCGACCATTTTAAAGTAAAATCACTGGATGGATTTGGCCTGAAGGACAAGATAAGTGCCATCGGAGCTGCCGGAGGTATATTGCATTACCTAATTCACCAACTCAGAAGAGATGTACAGCATCTGACACAGCTTTCATGTTATGAACCCGCAGCATTTCTGATTTTAGATGCCGTGACCTTGAGACATTTGGAGATAGTCGACCCCGGAAATAAAGACGCCTCATCCACTAGTGTTTTTAAGGCACTCAACGAGACCGTCACTCCGATGGGTGCTCGAAAACTTAAAGAATGGCTCACGCGTCCTCTGGCAGACTTGAAAGGAATCCAACAACGCCAAGAGGCCGTGAATGCCTGGATTCAGAATCCGATTTCCTTGAGTAACCTTAGAGATTCGCTCAAATACATTCGCGATCTGGAGCGTACCCTGAGCCGCCTCAGTAGCGGATCAGGAAATGCCAGGGATCTGAATACACTGAAAGCTGGGCTAGAAAATATACCAAAACTCCTTGAACTACTGACCTTGATCAGGTCTTCTCCTGAAATCTTTGAACCACGTTTGGCAATCCATGCCGAGGATTCCACGGATGACACCCCTTCTCTACTGGAACGACTGGAGGCAGGTCTTCACCCTCTTCCTGATATTGTAAACCTCATTGGAAAATCCATTGTCGATGAACCTTCAGCGATCTTGAAGGAAGGAAATCTGATACGAGAGGGATTCAGTCCTGAACTCGACGAAATTCACAAGGCAAAAAAAGAAGGCAAGACTTGGATCGCAAAATTTCAGGCAGAACAAATTGAATCCACGCAGATACCATCGCTCAAGGTACGATTCAATTCCGTTTTTGGCTATTTCATTGAAATTACCAGAACACACCTTGACAAGGTACCGGTGCATTATCACCGAAAACAGACCATCGCAAATGGCGAAAGATTCATTACTGAATCACTTAAGGAGGTTGAAGGCAAAATTCTTGGAGCTGAGGAACGTGCGGTAGCGCTGGAATATGAACTCTACCAGGGAATACGTGAAAAAGTATTGATGGAATTAAAGCGTATTCAGGAAACTTCCACCACCATCGCTGACATTGATGTCCTCAGTTCCTTTGCAGAGCTTGCCCGCATGCATGATTATTGCTGTCCCACGATGACACAAGGAGGCGAATGCAGCATCACGCAGGGAAGACATCCAGTGCTCGAACAAACTGTCCAAGGCGAACGGTTTGTCCCCAACGATTGCGCCTTGGATCAAGGAAAAGAACAAATCGCACTTATTACCGGCCCTAACATGGCTGGGAAAAGCACCTACATACGTCAAACAGCCTTGCTTGCAATCCTTGCTCATGCAGGTTCCTTCATCCCAGCAGACGCCGCAACCATAGGCGTCATGGATAGGATTTTTACCCGCATTGGCGCGAGCGATGATTTGTCGCGTGGCCAATCCACTTTTATGGTCGAGATGACTGAGACAGCTAACATTTTGAACAATGCCACCTACAAAAGCCTTGTTATCTTGGATGAAATCGGCAGAGGTACGAGCACATTTGATGGGTTGAGCCTGGCTTGGTCCATCGTAGAATACCTCCACAATCAAGTGGGTGCCAAAACTCTTTTTGCGACACACTACCACGAATTAACGGAGCTCTCTCGCAAGCTTGATCGGGTCCGCAACTACAATGTCGCGGTCAAGGAATGGAATGATAAAGTGGTTTTTCTCCATCAAATTCTGCCTGGTGGCACCGACAAAAGCTATGGCATTCAAGTAGCCAGACTTGCTGGCGTACCCTTGGAGGTCATTCAACGCGCCAAGCAAATCCTGGAGAATCTGGAAGAAACCGAACTCACTCCCGTGGGTCAGGCCAAATTGAAGACGCAGCAGCGTGCTGAACGTCAAAAACTAAAAAACCTCGAGCCAAGTTCACAACTCGACCTCTTTGCAGAGTCTTCCTGACATCCCAATGCTTGTCTCGCCCTGAAGAGGATGTATCATTTTTGACTGGAATTTGGTTCCATTTGAAGTCAAATTGGTTATGTGATCCAGATCGAGCGTCAGGTTCAGGTTTCATACCGACACCGGGTGTTGTTTACAAAGGCCGTTTTTCGACCAGACAACCCGGTACTACACGATGTATTGGCTGAGGGTTTTAGATCAGAGCCGGTCAAGGCACTGGTGATTGCAGACGACGGACTTGTCAGGGCCTATCCGGAACTCTCAGCAATGATCCATTCCTACTTTGATCGACACAAGCATCTGAATCTGGTGTGTC
>JAAZXX010000223.1 GCA_014239995.1 Verrucomicrobiia bacterium | reverse complement strand
CCCTGAAATCAGATTACGAACGCCATTGTCCCATTTTCGATCAACCCACCGCAGCGCTCATCACCGACCTGAAGCAACGGGGCATGCTGGAGGACACCC
Source organism: Verrucomicrobiia bacterium (assembly GCA_014239995.1). Classification (GTDB taxonomy): domain Bacteria; phylum Verrucomicrobiota; class Verrucomicrobiia; order Limisphaerales; family AAA164-E04; genus AAA164-E04. The sequence goes on along the minus strand of JAAZXX010000223.1, from coordinate 6,249 downwards.
TGGTACTTTGGACCACGGAATTCGGTCGCATGCCGACACACCAGCAGGGCACCGCGGGACGCGATCACAACCCCGATGGATTTACCTGCTGGATGGCTGGTGCAGGGGTACGCGGCGGGGTCAGCTATGGCGCCACCGATGCGTTTGGACGTCGGGCAGCCATCCACCCAAGCACCGTGTGGGACTTTTACGGCACCGCACTGCACCTGCTGGGGTTTGATCACGAGCGTCTCACCTACTACTACAACGGACTGGATCGCCGACTGACAGACGTGCACGGAGGGGTGATTCGAGCGGTGCTGGAGAGCTGAACGTATGCCCGTCCATTGTACGAACTTTTTCAGTTTCACACACCTCCATGCCTCCACAGTCACGCTTATCCTGATTCCATCTGCACCTGCGTCATGAAATCCACGTTCATCCTCTTCCTGTTCTGCTACACCAGCTCCCTGCTCGCGTCACGGGCTGGTGACCCGCGCCCCAACATCCTTTTTGCCATTGCCGACGACTGGTCCTTCGGGCATGCAGGGGCCTATCATTGCCCCTGGGTGTCCACACCCGCCTTTGACCGCGTCGCGCGCGAAGGCCTCCTTTTTCAACATGCCTACACACCCAATGCCAAGTGTGCCCCCTCAAGGGCCACCCTCCTGACTGGCCGTTATTCATGGCAACTGGAAGCTGCCGGCAACCATGTCTGTGTTTTTCCACCCAAGTTTGGAGGTTTCATGGAACGCCTGGAAGCCGAGGGTTATACCTCAGGCTATACAGGCAAGGGCTGGGGACCTGGTATCGCCCTGGACAAGGAAGGTCATCGACGGGCCATCACGGGCAAAAACTTTGACCGGCGAAAGCATCCACCCATGACCTCCGGCATCTCGCCGAATGATTACGCCGGCAATTTTGAGGACTTCCTCAAGACGGTACCAGGGGATCAACCCTGGGTGTTCTGGTATGGCACCACCGAGCCGCACCGAGGCTATGAATTCAAGTCAGGCGTCAGGCTCGGGAAACGCCTCGATCAGATCGACCGCGTGCCTGCCTATTGGCCGGACAATGAGACAAGCCGGCACGACATGCTGGACTACGCCATCGAGGTGGAGCATTACGACACGCACCTGGACCGAATCCTGAAACAGCTCGATGCAGGTGGACTCTCGGAAAACACCCTGGTGGTGTCGACCTCCGATCACGGCATGCCCTTTCCTCGCGTCAAGGGGCAGGCCTACCTCCACTCCAACCACGTCCCACTGGCGATACGCTGGCCCGCAGGCATCCCTCACGCCAACCGGGTGATTGAGGACTTCGTTAATTTCACCGACCTGGCCCCGACTTTCCTGCAGGCAGCCGGCATCGATGACCCGGGACCGATCATGCAGCCGATCAGTGGTAGAAGCCTCTGGGATATCTTCCAGTCCGAGCACTCCGGACAGGTGGACCCGGGGCGCAACCGGGTGATCCTGGGGAAGGAGCGGCATGATATTGGCCGCCCCAACGACTGGGGTTATCCCATCCGGGGTATCCTGACGCGCCAATGGCTCTACCTGCGCAATTTCAAGCCGGATCGCTGGCCGGCCGGCAATCCTGAAACCGGTTACCTCAACTGTGATGGCAGCCCCATGAAAACCCAGATCCTGGAAATGCGGCGACGTGGAGAGAACCAGACCTGGTGGCAGATGAGTTTTGGAAAACGACCCGGGCAGGAACTCTACCGGGTGTCCACCGACGAGGATTGTGTCAAAAACCTTGCGCAGGGAAGCCTGCACGCACAGACACGCAAGCACCTTCATGACCTCATGATACAAGATCTCATGCGCCAGGAGGATCCGCGCATGTCCGGCAACGGGTCGGTGTTTGATCAATATCCCTACCAGGACTCGCGCACGGCACATTTCTTCGAACGCTTCATGTCCGGCGAGAAGATCAGGGCCGCTTGGGTCCATCCGGATGATTTTGAACCTGCATCCCTGGACTAGACGACCCGCGGGAACGAGGCTTCCAGGGAGCAATAAGGCACCTGCAAGGGTCAATGCAGGCGCCTGGCCAATGCCACAAATTGCTCAAGGCTCAAGGCCTGGGCGCGCACCATCGGGTCGAGATCCAGGTCTATCCGTATGGCCTCGAGCAACTCGGGCTTCCAGCGTTGCTTGAGGAGTTTCCAGACAATTTTGCGGCGTTGGGAGAAGGCGAGCTTGACCAGCTTGACATAGGTCGCACGCTGCCCCTCGTCCAGCAAGGGCTTGGCACGCCGTTCCAGGGTAAGGCAGGAGGACTCAACGTCAGGCTCGGGAAAAAAACAAGTGGCGGGAATCTTGAACCGACCCATGGGCTCGTAGGACACCAGGATCAGGAGCGTCATGATCCCGTAGGCACGCGTGTTGCAGGAAGCCAGGATCCGGTCCGCCACCTCAGACTGCAGGGTGGCGGTCATGCGCCGGGGAGGGTGCGGCATGAGGGCCAGCTCGATGAGGGTCGGTGACCCGACTGAATAGGGAAGGTTGGCGACAAGTTTCCAGTCACTCCAATCACGGGCTGTCGCCCTCAGCCACTCCAGCGCGTCCGCATGCAAGAGGGTAAGGAGAGGCTCGGACTGGAAACGATCCCTGAGGAACTCGACCAGACGCCTGTCGATTTCAATCGATGTCAGCCTGACCTGACGCTCCAGCAGGGCACCCGTCAATGGTCCAAGTCCGGGCCCGATTTCGAGTATCTGCTCCCCTTCCCGGAGGTCCGCAGCATCCACAATGCGCCGGATCTGGTTTTGATCGTGCAGAAAATTCTGCCCGAGTGACTTGGTGAGCAGGATACCGCGATCGGCAAGGGTGGCCTTGATTTCAGAAAGCTTCATGACGCAAGGATCGCTCGCAAGGTGCGCCGCAGTATACGGGTTGCACGCTGCATTTCGAAGTCGGAGATAATCAGTGGGGGCGAGATGCCCAGCACCTCGCCGTGGTCCCCCTCCGGCAGGACCAGCACACCGGCATCGAGCAGGGTCTTTGTCCAGCAAAGGACCATCCCGGGATCTGGGAGACCGCGCGCATCCCGCACCTCGATGCCCAGCATCAGGCCGCGTCCGCGAATACGGACACGGTCTCGGCAGGGCTCCAGAGCCTCGGAAAGCTGCTGGATCCATTGCTGTCCCTTGACACGGGCAAGCTGCGAGAGTTTTAAGGTCTTCAATTGTTTCAACTGCGCCAGCGCCATGGCACATCCCACCGGATGTCCCAGGTAGGTACTGGTGTGGATGGCCTCACCCGTCGAGGGCGGCCATGCGTGATCCATCAAGGTCGAGCGACCCACGCATGCCGAGAGTGGAAAACCCCCTGTGAGGGCCTTGCCAAGACAGATCAGATCTGGAATCACCTTCTCATGCTCACAGGCAAACCAGGTCCCGGTGCGACCAAAGCCAGTGTAGATCTCATCAAGCACCAGGCAGGCACCATGCGCATCGCAGAGGTCACGCAGAGATGCCATGAATCCCGCCGGAGGAATCCGCAAACCAGCACGGGACTGGATGGGCTCCATCAGGATGGCTCCCACCTTTCCGTGTTGCAGACGCCGGCCAATCGTCTCGAGAATGGCGGGCGCCTCCCCCGCCTCCTCTGGAAAATCGACAAAATGCCCAAACTGCTTCAACTGGCCAAGGAAACGTCCCCGAAAATGCCGGCGATGCGTGACAGAAAGGGCGCCGTAACCAAGGCCATGATAGGCACCCTTGAAGGCGATCACCTCCGGCTTGCCGGTGGCAAGGTGACTTGTCTTGAGTGCCGCCTCCACCGCCTCAAACCCGGAATTGCTGAACAGGACCCTTCCCTTCATGGGCCCTTCATGGAGATGCGCCTTCTGCCTTGACCAGCGTTCAAAGGTCCATCGACTCAGCGCTCGGGCCAGGTCTGCCTTGCCACGGTGCGGGTGTACATCCCCCATGGCGTGCAAGAGGGTCTGCATCTGCCGGGTGGCAGCCTGGACCACTTCCCTGGGGGCATGCCCGCAGGCTGCCACCCCGAAGGCGGCGGTCAGGTCCAGGTAACGTCGACCCTCCACATCCCAGACATGCATCCCCCGGGCTTTTTCCCATACGATGGGCCAGGACCCGTCACTGGATAAGAAAGTGACATTGCGCGACTCATAGTCCGCCAACTGCCGCAGGATGGGTTGCGTGAGGTTCTTTTGGGTCGATCGTTTCACGACATTCATCACACGCCCACGGCATCTGCCGGCCATACGATCTTGTGAAGCTGCGACTGAAAACGTGCAGGGAGACCATCGGCCAGCATCCGCTCGATCAAGGTCTGACGTGTGATGGGTTCATGACCGCTGGGGATCGGCTTGAGACTGGAGTCTCGCTGGGAATCGGTCAAGGGGGCGCACCATGAAATGAGGATTTCACAGCGCTCTTCCAGCTTCCATCGACGCACCTGTTCCCGGCACCATTCGTAATCCTCACGCGTGGCGATCACACACTTGACCTCGTCACGCTCTGTCAGGCACTCGATATTCTCCCAGTGCATGCGCCCGGACTCACCACTGCTGGGACACTTGAGATCCATGATACGCCGGACCCGGGGGTCCAGTGCCTGGATGGGATGGGCTCCGCTGGTTTCCAGCAACACCGTATACCCCTCCTCACAGAGTTCCTCGAGCAATGGAGACGTACCTTTTTGAAGGAGGGGTTCGCCTCCGGTGACTTCCACAAGGGGCAACGGATGCCCGCGCCAGGACCGGCCCGCAAAGGGGGCGGCCATCGCATGCACCTCCTCCAGGACGGCCCGTCTTTCCATCGAGCGACCTCCCTTGAAAGCGTAGGCGGTGTCGCAATAGGAGCAGCGAAGATCGCAGCCGGTAAGGCGGATAAAAATACAAGGGAGGCCCGCAAGGGTGCTTTCCCCCTGGATACTGAGATAGATCTCGTGGACCCTGACTGTGTTGTTCATGCGCAATGGTCTCGCATCACCCGGCGGCACGGGCCAGTTTTTCCCAAAGCACGGTACTCATGTGCATTCCCTTTCGAAAGGCCGTCAGGCTCATCTTCTCATCGGGTGAATGGGCGTTGTCATCGGGAAGACCAAGCCCCAGCAGGAGCGTGTCCACCTTGAGGACTTCCTTGAAATCCGTCACGATGGGAATCGAACCTCCCTCTCGCATCAGGATGGGAGGACGCCCGAAGGCCTCCTTCAGGGAATCCAGCGCGGCCGTGACGAAGGGACCGTCCGGTGCGGTCATGTAGGCCTTGCCGCTGTGCCCCTTTTCAAAGGTCATTTTAACGCTCCTGGGACAATGTCGCTTGAGCTCCCTTTCCAGAAGCCGAAGGATGACAGCAGGCTTCTGATTCGGTACCAGGCGGCAGGTGATCTTGGCAGAAGCCGTGCTGGGAATGATGGTCTTGCTGCCCTCTCCCTGGTAACCGGAGGTCAGCCCGTTGATTTCAAGGGTGGGGCGTGCGGAACGCCGTTCCACCGTATGATAATGGCGCTCACCAAAGAGTTCCCTCACGCCCAGGTCTTTTGCCAGGCGCGTATCCTTGAGTGGAAAACGCTTGTTCTGCGAACGCTCCAGCCGAGTCAGGGGTTCCACATCATCGTAAAACCCCGGGACGTTTACCCTGCCTCGGCGATCACGCAAGTGCGCCAACATCTGGCAAAGGACCATGGCTGGATTGTCCACCGCACCACCGTAGAGGCCGGAGTGCAGATCACGGTTGGGTCCCGTGAGGGTGACCTCACAGGCAGCAACGCCACGCAAACCGTAGGTGAGGGCCGGGTACCGAAGACTCGGCATGCCGTTATCCGAAACCACAACAGCGGCCACATCCAGCTCATGCTTGAGCGTCTTCAGGGCTGGGATCAGTGCGGCACTCCCAACCTCCTCCTCACCCTCAATCATGAAGGTCAGGTCACAGGGTAATTCCGTACCGGTCTTGAGGTAGGATTCAACGGCCTTGAGGTGGACAAAATGCTGTCCCTTGTTGTCGGTCGCACCGCGGGCGAACAATTTATCCCCTTCAATCCTCGGCTCGAAAGGCGGCGATGTCCAGAGATCCAGCGGCTCGGGTGGCTGCACATCATAATGCCCGTAAACCATGAAGTGAGGCTTCTTGCTTTTGCCCTTGCGCGGAGTCCGCGCCATGACCACCGGATTTCCATCCGTCCGGACCTTGCGTGTCTTGAGCCCGATCGATTGGCAATGATCCACCAGCCAGTCGCAGCACGCATGGACGTCCTTGTTCCGCTCAGTCTGGGCAGAGATACTGGG